>CAZRYK010000033.1:0-11555 GCA_964604315.1 uncultured Gammaproteobacteria bacterium | reverse complement strand
TCAGAGTCTGCCTTCCTCTGATACCCTGCGGCTTGCCGCAGGGAGGTTCATTTACCTTTGTAAAATACCAAAAAAAAGATAAAAAAACAAGCATGGTTCGTAATAACGACACTCGAAGTTTGGGGAGTACCTTGTTTTTGTGTTTAGTGATCGTTGTGGTGTCATCGCTTGCCATGCGCGTAGTGACAACGTTTGTTGCAACGCCATCGGTTTTAGAGTTAGATGAATCACGACAATTGCCGCGGAACAGGCATTTTTTTGATGTTCCCGTTGCGTTTGCCGGCACCAATGCCTGGCAAGCCGAGGTGGTTTCCCAAAGTGTGCGCGATCTTAAACTAGATGCGGGCAAAGGGTATACCGTCGATGTTACGTTTCGCAACACTGGCACAGCAACATGGAAAAAATCCAATAAAAATTTTGTGGCGTTGAATGTCACAAATCCGAGCGGGCGTCATAGCGCGTTTCGTCATGCGTTTTGGAAGAAGTCCTACCGCCCAAATGTGGTTACCCAAGAGACCGTTAAACCCGGGGAAACTACCACTGTGCGTTTTGCATTACAAGCTCCGGTTGAACACGGATTTTATTCAGAGGATTTTCAGCTCGTTTCCGAAAACCTGACATGGATTCCGGGTTCGCTTGTTCATATAGACATCACGGTTGGGAACCCAAAACCGCATTGGCAAGCGGAACTTGTAAGTGTAACGCCGTCGACCATTACCATGACGCCGGGTTCGGCCGTAACGGTGGAAGCGATTTTTAAAAACACCGGCGCGGTTTCGTGGCAAAACACCGGAAAGCATTTTGTGGCGTTGAATGTCACAAACCCTGCTGGCCGCGCGAGCTTATTTCGTCACGGATTTTGGCAAAAAGACTATCGGCCGGCCACGTTAAAAGAATCAACCGTTGCGCCGAATGAAAACGGGTCGTTTCGTTTTGCTTTGCAAGCGCCAACCGCAACGGGTACAATCACAGAAAACTTTGCGCTTGTTGCAGAGAATCTTACATGGATTAATGGCGGCGAGACGTCCTTAAACATCATTGTTGAACCCAAAGTGTTGGCGTTAAACGAACCGCTCATTCGGGTTGGGTTGTATAATCCATTGTCCAACAGGTTGACCGTAACCTCGAGCACAGGTTATACGGTCCGCAACGGGAACAACACGATTTTGCAAACGTTAACAGCGCAAGATGCGGTTGCGGTGGTTTTCGAGAATAACCTTTATACCGCAACGTCGTCGCTGGCATCGGTCACCGCAACCGATGCTTTGCGTGTTGTGGGGGAAACGGCAGATACGGTGTTGACGATTACAGACTATGAAAATCGTCCGGAGTGGAACACAAATTTAAATGACAATCAGTTTCGCAGCACATTAGAAATGCAGTACGCCGAATCGACAGATAAATTATGGGTCGTCAATGAATTGCCGTTAGAATATTATGTGCGCGGAATAGCAGAAGCCAGTGATGACGAGCATGCGGAATATTTAAAAACATTGCTGACGGCGGCGCGCACGTATGCATTGTATCATTACGAACATCCCACTAAGCATGCGGGCGAACCGTATTTATTAGATGCAACGGCCGGGGATCAAGTCTACCGCGGATATGGGTTCGAAAAACGCGCGCCTAATGTGACAGCCGCGGTGGTTGCAACCGAAGGCCAAGTGGTGACGTATGAAAACGAGGTAGTGGTGACGCCGTATTTTTCGCATTCCGATGGTCGCACGCGTGCTTGGGAAGAAGTATGGGGCGGCGGGCCTTACCCGTGGCTGGTTTCCGTGACGGATTCTTGTTGCACGGAACTGGAACTGTTGGGCCATGGAGTAGGCTTGAGCGCTTTAGGCGCCCGGCAAATGGCGCAAAGTGGTTCGTTGTTTCATGAGATCTTGACGTACTATTATGCGGGTATAGAGCTTATTAAAGTCTATTAACACGAAAAGTCGACCACGCCGACCGACCGTACTTGACTTTGTATTGGTCTTCGTGATTCAATACGGCCTATTGATTGCCGGCGGCGTCCGCTGTCGGTATTTGCAAACGCCCAACCCGGAGGGGGACATTGGGCAAGCAGAAAGCCGCCGCGTTTCAGGATCGAGAGGATCGTCGTCGTGATCGTCGCGAGCGCGAGCTCGAGGCGATTGAGATCGACGAGGCCGAAGTCTCGGAGTCGGGTTCGACCCGACCTTCTGACCTGACGACGCAGTAGCGACTAGGCGGCTGGGTAGTGCCACGCGCACACCCGGCCGCCGCCCGCTCGTCTCAATGTTTATTTGCTGTTTTATACTTGACGCTCGCTGAATTCTTCAGTAGACTGCTTTTGTGTCTTTAATAAAGACACAAAATATTGAGAGCAAAGGTGCGATAGCGAAAAACATAGACAAGGCCTCATCGTCTAATGGTTAGGACATCAGGTTTTCATCCTGAAAACCGGGGTTCGATTCCCCGTGGGGCTACGAATGAAAAAGATGCCACCTTCAAAGGTGGCGTCTTTTACATTTATTTTGCTCCAACGGGGAATCGAAGGCGACCGACCCTTGTGCCGGTGGCACAAGGAAGCGGCGCCCGGCTTCGGAGGAAGCCGACGGCAACTTGTGACGTCGGCTGGGGGAGAAGGATTCCCCGTGGGGCTACGAATGAAAAAAATGCAACCTTCAAAGATGGTGTTTTGATTGTGGCTCCGGCGGTAGATGTGTTTAGCACCTGCCGCCGGAGAAGGAGTCATCTTGGGACGGGCAGTAGCGGTAGGGCCGCCACCGCGTCACCTCGCGGGTCGTAGTCTACCGACACCCCGGCCGACAGGGAGTCGGAGATCGCGAACCAGCGATCGGTTTTCATTCTAATCGCTGGTAGGAATACCGCCAGCGTTTGATTGTCCTGCCGCAGTAAATTCTCACAGTATGCGGCAAGACTATCGTACCGCGCGGCCTCGAAATCCCTGCCCATCTTTGCATAGGTGAGCATTTGGTTTTCGAGGACCTCGAGTTGTTGCCCGAGGATTTTTCGGCTCTGTTCGTATCCGGGGTCTTCACTGCGCCCCAGAACGAACATGACCGCGAGCCAGACCAGCCCCACAGCAAGAAATCCCAATCGAGACATCAAAGCCTCCCGCGTCGACTTTTGGTAAGTTCGCCGACGCGCCTTATGAAAAGCTACCAAATTCCTCAACTTGGTAGTTCCTCACAAGTTCGGCCACTACTCTAGCAGATCAAAAAATAATGTCAATAACAAAAAAAACATTGTGTTCCTCGGCGGCGCGTGTCACGGGTGTGATCACGCGCCGCCGAGGGTGGAAGCGTCAGTCGAGCGGTGGTAGAGTCGCCACCGCATCGCGACACGGCTCGATGTCCGCCGACCCCTGCGCGCGCAGGGAATCAGCGATCACGAGCCAACGATCGAGCTTGCCGCGAAAGTCACGGAGCTCGACCGCGCTGACGCCGCGCTCGGCGCCGGCTCGCCGAAGCAGGCCAGCGCCGTAAACCGCAAGGCTGTCAAACCTCGCGGCTTCGAGATCGTTCCCGGCGCCGGTATGAGCCGACGCCAGGGTCTGGAGCGCCCCGACCGTCTGTGAGACGATCGAGCGCGCTTGCTCGCGGGCGCGAGTCTCGCGCGCCTCTCGTGTCTCGATCCCGGCGGCGACCCCCAGAATCGCCGCGAGAATTAAAATCGTCCTCATCTGACCTCCCGTCGCGCGGCCATTAAGTGCGGCCGTACGGCTCTATGAAAAACCGCCTACGCGTAACCACGCTAGCGGTTCTCCATAATGAATGATCACGAGTGTAGAGAATCGCCCGATTTTTGTCAATTCTAAAAATTTGGAGCACCCCTTGTACAAGGCCCGCCTGCCAACGCCTGAAGCCGCAGGCAACCCGCCCGCCTCGCCTTGCGAAGCATGGCGGGCAGGTGGCGGGCAGGTTGAACCCTGTACAAGATTCAACCTTGTAATTTATACACAGCCAGGCGTAACCCGCAGTTTTATGGTATAATAATCATACTTTTCCATAACAAAACATGCGAAGGAAAAAGATTGCGTATTGGCAAAAACAGCGGCACATTATTTGGAGCACAGCGTTCTCGTTTTTTGCAGTGGCTGTACTTTTTATTCCGGCTTTTATCACTGAAAGCGCGAACGTCTCGGGCACAACCACAACCATTGACGCGAATTTTCACGCATTTCAAATAACGGTTGTTGATTTAGACGCAGACAATGACCGCGATATTGTGGCGGCTGATCAACAAAGCAATGAACTCGCCTGGTACGAAAACAACGGCTCGGAAACGTTTACTAAGCGGTCGGTGGCAACATCGTGGGACGCAACAAGTGTTGCAACGGGCGACATCGACAAAGACGGAGACACCGATATTGTCGCATCGTCGTTTACCGATAACGAAGTGGCGTGGTGGGCAAACGATGGCACTCCGTCCGACGGAGGATGGACAAAAAATTCCCTCACCACAACATTAACCGGCGCCGCAGGCCTTACGGTTGCCGATATTAACGCGGACACGAACCCAGATATTGTGACCACGGGGTTCACGGCCGACCGCCTGGATTGGTGGCAAAATGACGGATCGCCGGGTGACGGCGGGTGGACACAACGGGCAATTACAACCCCCAATGGCGCCTACGACGTCGCGGTTTTGGATTTTGACGCAGATAACGATTTAGATGTCGTGGCATCGGGGCGCGTGGGCGACACGGTTGGGCTTGCGCAAAGCGACGGCACTCCGGCTGACGGCGGCTGGACCATTCATGCCATGACATCGCTCGATGGGGCATCGGGTTTAGACCTTGGCGATATAGATGCGGATGGCGATAACGACGTTGCGGTTGCGGCCTATGACGGCGATAAGGCCGTGTGGTACCAAAACAATGGCACGATCAGCGCAGAAAATTGGACGCAGTACGATGTGGTGACGGGCATCAATCAATCGCTCGATGTGGACGTTGGCGACATTGATAAAGACGGTTACGGCGACATTGCGATAGCCAACGACAACAACACAGGCCAGGACACAACTGCAGGCGTAATGTGGCAAGAAAACGACAGCTCGCCCACCAACGGCGGCTGGACAACGCGCAACCTTATTAGCGCCACGACGCGCGGCAACACAGTTTTCTTAAACGACATCGACGAAGATTCCGATACCGACATGGTCTACGGCCGGCCTTCCAGCGGCATGAACTGGATTAGCAATACCAACGTCCTGCCCGAACTCGTTTCGGCGCAGATTACCAACCGCGACACGGGTAACTATCTTTACCCCAAGCGCAATTACACCTTCCAGATGGTTGCGTACGATGGCAACGGAGCCGCAGATATTGACAAAGCCTACATTCAATTCACCGACGCAGATAGCCGAACGCATACCCTACGATGGGACAACGACGCGCCAACAAGTTGTAGCACCACATCAAACCCCTTGCTTAACGACGGGTATACGAGCGTTGGAAGTTGTTCAAGTTCCACGAGCGGCAATAGCCTGACCGTCACGTTTAGTAACGTCACCTTAGATTGGGACATGCCGGATTCCGCGGATGTAGATTTAACGGCTTATGCTGAAGACGAGGCCGGCGCAAGCGTGGGCTATACCACGTTGCAAACCGATTATTTTAATACGGAAAACGAAACCCAAGTTGCGCTCGCCGATTGGACGCTCGCCGACAGCACTATTAACCCCACCGCGAGCGCGCAGGTGAACTATACCGTGGCGTATAAAGATTCAACCATCACCGTGGCCGATAGCACGCTTACCGGCGTTCGAGCCATGCGCGACGCCGCAACCGACACCGACGTTACGGCAACCGCGGGAACAGCTGGGTCTGGCACGTTGACATTGAACGCCATTTCGACTTTGGGCGATTCCACCTTGAGCCCTCGCGTGGTGTTGGCAGACAGCGATGGCGGCACGCGGGATTATGATACTATCAACGTCACCTTAACCGTTGATCGCGTACAGATTATTAGTATTTCGGTTTCGGGCGAAAAGTACGACAGCGGCACGCGCAAGTGGGACGACAATGACGGGTCCGGAGACGCGTTGACTGTTGCCGTAAGCGCAAAACTGGAAAACGCAGGGACAGGGGTCACCGGCGGAAAGGTGGTATTGGGCTATGACGGCGACACCGACGCGTATGGCAATGTGACCTTTACCAGCTTCATGCCCAACAGCGGTTCGGGAACGATTAGTATTGAAGAAAATCCCAGTAGCGGCGCGGTCATAACACGCGATAATTTGACAATAAGTAGCGCGGTGGAAGGCGGGAGCAATGTGTACGGCACCGAAGTGAATGTGAATGGAAAAAATACCGTTGATGTCGGGTGGGACAACAAAGCGCCAAGTATCACGCAGGCCACCATCACCGAATCATCGCCGTATTTGTATTACGACTCCAGCGCAACCAAGCTGTACTTTTCCGATCTCATGTCCGCGGCTGTCAACTTTACCGTTTCCGGAACCGCAACCGATGCGGATTCTGGGTTAGACGCCGCACTTTCTCAAGCCACGTTTTCTTCCGAAAGTTCGCTGGCAGAATCGCCGAGCGTTGATACTTCGCCGTCATCGTTTAGCGGGGCGTACGGAGTGAATACAGCAAGTACCGCAACCGATTCACCGCTTACCGTGACCGTTACCGATAACGTGGGCAACAGCGCTAATGTTTCAGCCTCGTATGCTGAAGACACGACAGCGCCAACCTATAGCCTTTCGGTTGACCCATCGATTGTGACAGACACCAACGACAGCGTTACAGCAAGTTTTGCCAATGTGGGTGAAGCCGGGGCTGGAGCAACGCAAGGGTATATAGATGTTTTTACAACGGATTCCGGAACGCCCACCACATCGCGGACAAGCTGGACAATTACGCCCGGCGTTGTTGCGGATGGCACGTATTATTTCCGCGGGTATGCTGTTGATCGTGTGGGCAATAGCGGTACAACGGCATCGACGCAAGGCAGTATAGATTATATTAATGAGAACCCATCTGCTCCAACCACGGGTTTTGACCCGGCAAACGGCGTTGCAACAGGTGCCACGTTGCCGCAAATCAGTTGGACCTCTGCGACCGACCCCGACCCGTCGGACACGGCCAGTACGTTATCGTACACGTTGTGCATAGACAATGACGGCGAAGTTAGCCAAGACTGTAGCCAAACGCATTCCATTTCCGCAGGAGTCACGTCGAAAACCTTAACCACAGCGTTAACTGCGGGTCAATGGACGTATGCTGTAAAAACCCACGATGTGCGCGGGGGTTCGTCGGCATATTCGGACACGCAAACCTTCACCGTCGATCCTTCTTTAAGCATTGATTTTCAAGCAACCAAAACCGTGGGGATCAATGTTAGTAATGCCACTTCGGTTCTGCCGGTTGCCAAAAAAAATCTCTGGGATTGGGTGGCCGTATCAATGGCGCTGACAAATAGCGATGTCACCTCGCGCTTCCAATCGTCAGAAACCCGGGTTGTAGAGGTTTTGGGCCAGCGCTTTATTGTAGATGGCAACAAGGCGACTCTCTTGCAGGCTTTGAATATTTCCAAGAACAGCATGGTCAATTACGTTATCGTTGGTCTGTTGCTGTTGGCGTTAGGCTATGCGTCTGGCGCACTATCGCAACGCGATCCGGTGACCATTCCTTCGTTCCGGCTTCTTCCCAAACGCTTTTTAAAGATTGTCAAAAAACTGGCTATTTTCTTTACGGCCAAACCCTCGGCGTCGTTTGACCGCGTGGCCCCGAAAGACAACGCTGGCACATGGTTGTATTCTTTTTCCGTGTACCAACGTCATCATCGCTTGTCGCGGTTTACCATGCTTATTGCCATCACTGCGCTTGTAGCAAAAATCGTGATTGTGGTGGGGGTGTCGGGAGTCTTATTGGTGCAAGCGCATCGGGTAGTGGGCGCGTCTCCGTTACAAGACGATGGCGTCAGTGTGATTCCGGGCGACACATTGCAATACCGCGTTGATTACACCAACGCAGGCTCGGGCGCGGCAACCGGCACGCGTTTGACCGATGTTCTTCCCACAGGCACCAGTTTTGTGTCAGGTTCGGCGACCGCAAACGGCGTGACCAAAACTGAAGCCGCAGATTCCGACGCGTTAACCTACGACACGACAACCAAAACATTAACCTTTACCTTGGGCACAGTGAACATTGACGATGTGGGCTACGTGAGTTATCGCGTGACGGTGAACGAACCTGCTACGGTCACGGCCATTACCAACAGCGCTAGTTTAACATCGACAGAAAAATCCACACCGACTAATACTAATACCACCAACAATCCGCTGGCAACTGGCTCTATTGGCGATCTGGTCTGGCAAGATAATGACTCTGATGGCGCGAAAGATGCGTTGGAGCCGGGCATTAAAGACATCGACGTGCATCTGTTTAAAGATACCGGCAATGGCACGTTTGACCGCAATGCCGATACCTTAGTAGACCGCAAAAAAACCGCGCAAAACGGCAGTTACGATTTTACCTCCTTAGGCGTGGGCACATATTTTGTCGATTTAAACAATGCGGCGTTTTTAGAAGATTACGTGGTGACGACGGGTAATGACCCGCTAAAAGTCACGCTGTCTCAAGGTCAAGATTACAACAAAGCGGATTTTGGCCTGGTGCCTGCCGCGCTTTTTGTGGAACCTGCGCCTTCCGAAACAACACCAGAAGAAGATGCGGCCGAAGAGACACCGGAAGAAAGTGAAACGCCGGACCAAACCCCGGGTGAAACCGCGACGCCCGAAGAAACCGAAAGTCCAACAAAAACGCCGGTTGCGGTAGATATTGACGTGGTGCCATCGGCCAATCCCAAAGATCAACAAACAGGTGGGGAAGTTGAAGAAGTTCAGCGCACTATTACCTTACAGCAGATTCAAGATTTAGACGTTCCTGAAGAAGAAAAAGAAATTTTGCGTAATTTCACTTTGCGCACGTTTGGCACAGCCGGGTCTCGACGCCTTATAGATACCGCGGGCAGACTTTCTATCCGCACCAAAGACGACGTCATTGTGTTAAGTGGAACCGCGCAACCCGGCTCCAAAATTGAATTGCTCATTTTTAGCGATCCGGTGAAGGTGTCAACCGACGCGCAAGAGGACGGCGCGTGGGAAGTGGCGATTGCCGTGAATATTTTTGAACCCGGCACGCACCGCGTGTTGGCGCGCGTCACCGACCCCTATGGCCGCACCAGTAGCCAAATTGAAGTGGCGCAGATTATTATTCAGCGCGAACAGTTATCGCAAATTAACCTCATTATTTATATTGTCTTGGTGGTGATTATTGTGGTGTTGACCGCGATTGTGGTGAGCATGATCTACCGCCGCGACACAGCCAAAATCCAAAACCGCTGGCAAGGACTTGGAGACGGTTAAAATCAGCAGACAGCAGTCAGCTGACAGTAATAAAAAAACTTTTTCTGACTCTAATATTGTTTGGATAAACTACTTCAAAAGTTTTTCGACGATTCTGCGAAGCGAAGGGAGATCGTATTTTACGGTCTTCCAGACAACCTCAAGATCCACTCCAAAATATTCATGCGTTAAGATATTCCGCATGGCAACAATATCATCCCATGGAATGCTTCTTTCTTTTTGTTTGATAGACGGCGGAATATTTCGAGCGGCTTCTCCAATAATTTCCAGACGACGCAAGACAGCATCTTGAGTAATAGGGCTTTGAAGAAAATCCGATTTTGTGAGTCCTTGTGAATACGATTCAATCGCTTCAATGGCTTCAAGGATATGCTCAAAATAAATACTGGGGTCATTTTTCATACAAGACCCTTTGATCATTTAGGACATTCTCTCTAATGAGCGGGTGCAGTGAACGATAGGTCACAAGATCAATAGGTTTTTTGACAATAACCTCAAGCTCCCGTTGAAGTCTCGCCATTTCGAAAAGCGTCGGCGTTTTTGAGAACTCCACAACAAGGTCAATATCACTTTGGGAAGTCTGTTCTCCGCGCGCGACCGAGCCAAATAAGGCAGCCTTTTTGACTCCGCGCCGTTTAAGAAGAGAGATCATTTTTTTGGTTTGAGTCGTCATAAAATGATTGTATCAGGGTTTATTAAAAAATAAAAGAGGATTGACGTAAAAACAGGGGTCACGTATGCTATCGCCATGAGGGATTCAACCCTGAACGGTTTTCGGGTTGAATCCCGAAATAATTTGCCCAATTCCGATATCTACGGTAGGATCTTTTCGTATGAAAATACTCGCCATTGAAACCAGTTGTGACGAGACAGCCGCGGCGGTTGTAGAGAAAAGCGCGACAGGCATTCACGTGCTTTCGAATATTGTCGCGTCGCAAATTGCGATTCATGCAAAAACAGGGGGCGTGGTGCCAGAAGTTGCCAGCCGCGAACATATTAAACATATCATTCCGGTGGTGGATTCTGCGCTGAAATCTGCCGGTGTTTTATTAAAGGATGTAGATGTTTTTGCCGTAACTTCTGGTCCGGGATTATTGCCCGCACTGTTAATTGGTGTAGAAACCGCCCGCGCATTGGCCGCCGCAGTACAAAAACCCGTTGTGCCGGTGAATCACATTGAAGGCCATATTGCGGTGAATGTTTTAGAAAATTCTGTACTCGCGTTTCCGGCCATCGCGTTGGTTGTTTCTGGCGGGCATACCGAAATTATTTTCCTGCGCGCATTTGGTGTTTATGAAAAGCTCGGGGGAACGCGCGACGATGCGGCTGGCGAAGCTTTTGATAAAGTCGCAAAGATGTTGGGGTTGGGGTATCCGGGCGGGCCAGAAATTTCGCGTCTTGCGCTTTCAGGCAACCCCGCGGCGTTTGCTTTTCCGCGCCCCATGATGCGCGACGCGTTCGACATGAGTTTCTCTGGGTTAAAAACTGCGGTACGGTATGAAGTTGAGGCGAACAAAAAACGGTTAAGCGATCCGCAATATATTGCCGACATCTCGGCAAGTTTCCAACAAGCCGTGGTAGATGTGTTGGTCAGTAAAACCCTCCGTGCCGCAAAAGAAACACGCGCGCAAACCGTTTTACTTGCCGGGGGTGTTGCGGCGAATACATTATTGCGCGATCAATTAGAAAAAGCGTGCTTATTAGAAAACATTGCATTCATTAAACCTCGACTTTCGTATTGCACAGATAACGCCGTAATGATTGGCGTTGCCGCGCTATTAAAAGGGGAGGAGTTTTTTGCGGATTGGAAAACCCTCAAAGCCAACGCCAATTGGGAATTGGTTTAAGTAGATGGATCCGACCTTGGTCTTTTGAGAGGTCGGATCCTGAACTTGAGCTTCAGCGATCAGTTGGTCGCACGTCGTCACGCATTGGTGCCCGCAGGCAGAGCGACTCCGTTACGACCATCTGATCGCTTTTGTTTGTTTTTAATGGATCCGACCCTGATTAGGGCGGGTCGGATCCTGAAATAGTCATCAGCTCTGCGGCGTACCGCATGGTATGCCGTAACCCCCGCGCGACTTACTTTTTATGTCCAAAACCAAAGCTTTGGACAAAAAATGGGGTGACCCGAATCCCTAAACCTCCCAAATAACGCAAAAGCGCATATACTGAAGGCATGA
>CAZRYK010000032.1:2333-12040 GCA_964604315.1 uncultured Gammaproteobacteria bacterium | reverse complement strand
AGCTTTTGGCCTTTGGAGGGACTCTCGCAGGCGTCGCTAGCTTGGTCTCCGATGCAAGCATCGGAGTAGCGGCGCCGAGGGAGAAGTAGCCGAGTCCGCTGGAGACGAGGACTGCTGTGCCCGACAAAGGACAGAAAGCTCAGAAAATCACTATGAGAACTGTATCCGAGAGGCAGAACCCAAAGGCAGAATACCTAAACTAAATTTTACCTTTATGAATCTCGTGTCACAAATTGAAAATCTCCTTTTTGCCGCAGGGAGGGCGTTGAGTAAAAAACGTCTTGCGCGACAGCTGAATACCACAGAAGAAAAAATAAACGAAGCGGTTGTTGCGCTTAGACAATCTCTAGAATCACGTGATGGCGGGTTGGTGTTAGTAGAAAGCGGTGACGATATTGCTTTGGGCACGAACCCCGAAAGCTCGCAGGTGGTTGCCGATTTCTTAAAAGAAGAACAGCGGCAAGAATTAACACGGCCGAGTATTGAAACGCTCACCATCATTGCGTACCGCGGGCCCGTGACCAAACCGGAAATCGAACTCATTCGCGGGGTGAATTGCAGTTTGATTTTGCGCAATTTATTAATTCGCGGTCTTATTCACGAGGAGTCGCAAAAAAGAACAGGGGAGACGTTGTACTCGGTCACGCCGGAATTTTTGGAATGGTTAGGGTTAACATCAGTCAATGATCTACCGGATTACGGCAATCTTTCTTCTCACGAATTGTTTGAAAAAATCTTACAAAACCATGACGGAAACGCTGCGACTACATAAATTCTTAGCCGATTGTGGTATTGCCTCGCGTCGCGCCGCCGAGAAACTCATTGCCGAAGGTCGTGTCACTGTGAACGGCCGTGTTGCGCATGTGGGCCAAAAAATTACGCCCAATGTGGACGTTGTGGTGTGTAATGGCATGCGGGTAGAAGCCGAAAACAGCCATGTGTATTTAATGTTTTATAAACCTCGCGGCGTAACGACGACACTATCGGATCCGTTTGCAAAGAAGACTCTGCAAGATTTTTTGCCTCCAAACGTTTCACGCGTTTTTCCGGTCGGCCGGTTAGACAAAGACAGCGAAGGGTTGTTGATCTTAACGAACGATGGCGATTTGGCGCAACGCTTAACGCATCCGGGATTCGAACACGAAAAAGAATATTTAGTGACAGTAGACAAACGACTCACGGCAAAAGACATCGATGCCTTGCGCAACGGCGTAAGCGACAAAGGGGAAACGTTAACGTGCGCATCCATCGAGCAGATTGATGGCCGGACGTTACGCATTGTTTTAACGCAAGGAAAAAATCGCCATATTCGACGCATGTTGGAAAGTCTGGGGTTCACCGCAGAAACGTTGGTGCGCATTCGCATTGGAAAGCTCAACGTGGGCAATCTTCGTCCCGGGGAAATACGGAAAATATCTGGCAAAAGATTAAAAGACCTTTGAGTATTTCATTATGCCTTATGCCATAAGCGTCATCATTCTCACCGGACTCATGTGGCCGTTGTCTTTCCACAATGTTGCGTGGACGCCAACAGAAATTTTAGGCGAGGAATCTATTGCAGTGACACAACGCTTGCCACGCATACCACAAAAATATGCGATCCCGGTAAAAAAAGCGCAAGTCACAGAACCGGTCGTCGATGCCGCGTCTGCCATTGTGGTAGACAATGCTTCGGGAACCATTCTGTGGCAAAAGAATCCGGACGCCGTACGCCCCATTGCCAGTTTAACCAAAGTCACAACGGTGTTAACGTTTTTGGAATATAACGTTCCATGGGAAGCGTACCGCGCGTTGACACCGGAAGAAAATGTATTACCCGGCGCAAAACTGCGCGAAGATGCTGGCGAACGCATGACCATCACCGATCTTTTTTTGGCGGTATTGGTTGGCTCAACGAACAATGGCGCGTTGTCTTTAGCTCATGCAACCGGGGACAGCGAAGAACAATTTGTTGCGCGCATGAACGCTTTTGCACAACGTTTAGGTTTAACGCGCACGCATTTTGTTGAACCCACCGGATTGTCCTCGCAAAATGTTTCAACGGTTTCAGAATTGTGGCGCATCTTTCGTTTTGCACGCACCAATAGTTTGATCGCGCGTGGGTTATCGCAGAAAGAACATTTATTCGAAACCGTGGACAATAAACGCTTACACCGCATTCGGACCACGAACGAACTTTTTGATCGCGACGTCGATGTGGTTTTAAGTAAGACCGGTTATACAGACGAAGCGGAATATACTTTGGGAAGTATTGTGCGAACTTCCACGGGTCATGAATTGACCATTATTGTGTTGGGCACGCCATCGATTCATAGCCGCACAGAAGATACGGTAAATCTGCTTTCGTGGGCTGAAGTGGCCTATGACTGGGGCGAGAGTTTGTGATACAATAAGCTGTAAGTAGTAAGTTGTAAGTAATAAGTAATTTTTTAAGAGATTTACTTACTGCTGATTAACATATGAAACCTCTCATCATCGGCAATTGGAAAATGCAGTTAGGCATTGAAGAATCCAAAGAGCTTGCAACAAAGTTGCGCGATTTGGTTTCCGATGATTCAGAGGTCGTTGTCTGTCCTTCGGCGAGTGCGTTAACCGTTGTTGCAGGAATTTTACGCGACAGCACTATTGCGCTGGGAGCACAAAATGTTTTTTGGGAAGAGCGGGGGACTTTCACCGGCGAGGAATCGGCGCTGACTTTAAAAGAGATCGGTTGCCGTTATGTTCTTGTTGGTCATTCAGAGCGGCGCGAGCATTTGGGCGAAACACATAAAATGGTGAACCGTAAAATGAAGCAGGTGATAGCCCAAGGATTGTTTCCGGTGCTGTGCGTGGGCGAAACAGCCGCAGAACATAAAAAAGATCTCGGCGACCAAGTGATTCAACATCAACTGAACTTTGCCCTTGAAGGCATTGCCACATTCGACCGTATGGTGATTGCCTACGAACCGGTATGGGCCATCTCGCAACCCGGTAAGGGCTTAAAGAATGCCTGCAACCCGAAAGAAGCCAACGCGCGCATTGAGGTTTTACGCTCATCGGTTCGGCATCATTTTAAAGAGTCGTTGCATAATCGTATTCAGTTTATTTATGGCGGAAGTACCGATGCCGACAATATAGCAAGTTATTTGTCGCAAGAATCGATTGACGGAGTGTTGCCGGGCGGCGCAAGTCTGAAAGCCGATGTTTTTGCGCAAATGACCAAAACAGAAAATAAGGTATAAGGTATAAGGTATAAGGTATAAGGTATAAGGTATAAGGGATAAGAGAAAGTCTTAACCCTTATCCCTTAACCCTTATCCCTTCTTACGACTATGAAAAAAACGCGAATAGCCATCAACGGTTTTGGCCGCATTGGTCGCCATGCATTAAAAATCGCATTGACCAAAAAAGATTTAGAAGTCGTGGCGGTCAACGATTTAAGCGATCCACAAAATCTTGCGCATTTATTAAAATACGATTCGGTGTATGGACGATTTGGCAAGACCGTTGTGGTTAAAGATGGTGGCATGACTATTGCGGGAAAATTTGTTTCTGTCACAAATCAACCGGACCCCTCTAAGTTGCCGTGGGGTAAACAAAAGATTGATGTTGTACTAGAGTGTTCCGGCGTTTTTGAAGACCCTAAAAAAGCTGCGTTGCATTTAAAGGCCGGCGCGCGACAAGTGATTATTTCGGCGCCTGCCAAAGGCGAAGGTGCACCGACGTATGTGTTAGGCGTGAATCATGATCAAAAGAAAAAAAACGAGACCGTGATTAATAACGCTTCCTGCACAACCAACTGCATCACGCCCGTGGTTGCGGTTTTGCATAATGCAATCGGCATCTTAAAATCCACCATGACAACCGCTCATGCCTATACCGCTACCCAAGGATTGGTCGATGGCCCGGGCGGGCGCGACATGCGGCGTGGGCGGGCTGCGGCAGTAAATATTGTTCCCACTTCTACCGGCGCGGCGAAGGCGACAACCGAAGTGATTACGGAACTGAAAGGCCTTTTTGATGGTGTGGCATTACGCGTTCCCATTGCCGTGGGTTCGATTAGCGATATTGTCATGCTTGTCAAACGCAAAACGAGCGTAGAAGAAGTGAATGCCCTTTTCCAAAAGGCCGAAAAAAGCCCACGGTATAAAGGTATACTTACCACCATCAGCGATCCTATTGTATCGTCCGACATTATTGGTAACCCTGCATCTGCGATTGTCGATCTTCCATTAACCCAAGTGATTGATGGCGACTTGGTAAAGGTGATGGCATGGTATGACAATGAATGGGGTTACGCGAACCGTTTGGTGGAACAGGCGCAATATGTCGGAAAACAGCTCTAAGTTAAATCCGAAAATTACTCAGACCCGAGGTCGAGTGTGGGTTTTTATTGCCCTGGTTGCAATAATCCTTATTTTATATTTTGTGTGATTTTGGTAGCCCCACGGGGAATCCTTCTCCCCCGAGCTCCTCGCATGACTCGTCGCTCTCCTCCGAAGCCGGGCGCCGCTTCCTTGTGCCACCGGCACAAGGGTCGGTCGCCTTCGATTCCCCGTTGGAGCAACATAAATGAAAAAGACGCCACCTTCAAAGGTGGCATCTTTTACATTTGTAGCCCCACGGGGAATCGAACCCCGGTTACCAGGATGAGAACCTGGCGTCCTAACCATTAGACGATGAGGCCAAAGAAGACTGACCCAGTGTACATTTTTTACATAGGGATTTCAAGTTTTTTGACTTCCCGCGCCGTTCAGCTATAATATTTATATGTTCCTCCTTCGTCTTCTTATTAACGCTTTAGCTTTATTGGTTGTCGCGTATGTGGTACCTGGCATTGAGGTATCCAGTTTTTATATTGCCTTAATCGCCGCAGTGATCTTAGGCGTTCTTAATGCCATTTTGCGCCCGATTCTCCTTATCTTGACTCTGCCCATCACGGTCTTAACCTTAGGATTTTTTGCGCTTGTCATTAATGCGCTGATCTTTTGGTTTGTGGCGTCTTTCTTAGACGGTTTTACGGTTCGGGGATTTACCGCGGCATTTGTTGGCGCCATCATTATGTGGATCGTAAGTTTGGTAACCGGCATGTTGCTAAAACGGTAATATGGGCAAACCCGTTGCGATCGTAACAGGAGCAACACGGGGGTTAGGGCGCGACACAGCAATCTTTCTTGCGCAACGAGGTTTTTGCGTTGTGGTGAATTATCGCAAGAGCACATCTTTAGCAGTCCAAACCCTTTCGCATGTCAAAAAGTATAGCGAGGGAATACTTGTTAAAGCCGATGTTACCAAAGAAGCCGACAAATTAGTGAAGAAGACATTGCAAAAATATCAACGCGTTGATGTTTTAATCAACAATGTCGGCGATTTTGTGTACAAGACGTTTGATCGTCTTTCTATTGAAGAATGGAATCGTGTTATGGAAAATAATCTTACCAGTGTTTTTGCCATGACCCAATCCGTACTTCCGGCCATGCGGAAAAAACATTTTGGCCGCATTATCAATTTTGCGGCAACAGGCGCAAGCCATGCAGTTATCCGCGACCGCACCATTCCCTATGATCTTGCCAAACAAAGCGTTCTTTCGTTAACACAATATTTAGCAAAGCAAGAAATCCGTCACGGCATTACCATAAATTGCATTTCTCCGGGTATTCTTGAAACTTCGCTTCCTGGGCGCAAACACACCTTGCCGATTGGCCGTCACGTATCGCCAACAAAAGACATTCTGCCGGTTGTCGATTTTCTTTTGTCACAAGAAGCAATTACTGGAGCGAATATTGATGTATCAGGCGGCTGGGATCCGATACAACCTCTTTTACCGTAATTGCCTAACATAAGGGCTTGTCCATAAATAACCTTTCCCATTTCATCTCATCTTTATGCCATCTTTGATCAGAAAAAATCTTCACAATAGCTCGCTATTCTTCAGATTTTATTCTGACAAATCTGGCACAAATCTGAGCGAACTTGAAAACGTTATTTATGGACAAGACCTAAGCCAAAGAGGACGCGCCCCCACCTTTTTTGACATTTTTTTGGGCTTTTGCTATAATAGCAAACGTTATTCGTTTCTAAACCGCAGTCTATGGCAACGAAACGTCACAGTCAGCAGTACCTTCCCAATGAAAATTTGCGTCTGATTTCTTACTGCCCCTTATGCAATACGCAGTACGATCCCCTGACAGCCAAAATGCTGGAGCAAAAAGATGACGCACATTTATTGCATATTGAATGTAGCAAATGCGGTAGTTCTATCGTTGCGCTTATCATGATGAATGGTCTGGGTGTCAGCTCTATTGGGTTGATTACCGACCTTACCAGCGACGACGTGTTACGTTTCAAAGAGGAGGGGCCGGTCAACCCGGACGATGTCCTAACCATGGTTCACGTCTTTAAGACCCACGGGACGGACGAGTTCCTGCATTCCTTAAATTAATTGTCTGAACATTTTTATGGAAATCCTGGTATTGGACGCGCAGGTTCGTGAGACCTTGCAGAAAAAAAATAAACAGTTGCGAAGCCGCGGATTTGTCCCGGCGGTTTTGTATGGTCACGATATTAAAAATCAAAATTTGCAATTGCAAGAGATTCAGTTCGGCAAATTTTACGGCCAGGTCGGTGAAAGCACCTTGGTCGATTTAAAAATCGCCGATAAGGATCCGGTAAAAGTATTGATTCACGATGTGCAATTCGACCCGCTGACAAACGCACCTATGCACGTGGATTTTTACCAAGTGCGCATGGACGAAAAAATTACCGCAAAGATTCCGTTGCATTTTGTGGGTGTGGCGTTGGCCGTGAAGGATTTAGGGGGAACATTGGTCAAAAATATTTCCGAACTTGAGGTGGAATGTTTGCCTGCCGATCTTATTTCATCCTTGGAAGTCGACATTTCACTGTTAGTCGATTTTGAAAAAGATATTCGCGTGAAAGATTTAACGATTCCGCAAAATTTAGATGTAAAGAATGATGTGAATGACACGGTTGTCCTTGTTGAAGCTCCAAGAACCGAGGAAGAACTCAAAGCCTTAGATGAACAAGTGGTAGAGGACGTCACGGCTGTTGCCGCGGCTAAAGAAGAGAAGAAAGAAGCCGAAGGTTCCGAAGAGGCGGCAGAAGTTGCGCCAGTTGCATCGACTTCTGCGAAGAAAGAATAAAACCTCTGCATGTGAGATGCACATGAGGAGGGTGTTATTAGACTCGTCCCTTTAATACCATTTCTACTGCAATTCCCAAATTTTGGTCAAAATCGTTTCAAAATTTTTCCGCTCATAGCTAAACATCAAAATCTGTTCAACGATTTTGCCTCAAAATTTGCCAATTTCGCTACGAAAGCGTATTAAGGGACGAGTCTATCGTTTATGAGTATCATGGATCGTTTCCGCGACATGTTGTGGTCGCTGAAAAAAAACAAAAAAGCACAGATCTTTTTGGTTTGTTTCCTTATCATCATTGCCATTGTTGCGGGGTGGACTTTTGTTTTTTCTAAAGGATCCACGGAAAATCCAACTTTAGATGTTAGTAATGGCGATGAAAATCCGGATCGCGTGGTGCAAAGCCGCCGAAAACTCGATGGCGTGTATGTTGCCAAAGAAAAGGCCGAAGATTCTGCGCGCGCCGTGGCAATTGAGAATTTGGCGATCACGAGTGTTCGCCCGCAAGCAGGGTCAACCTCTGCGAGTATTATTTATGAGTTTTTAGTTGAGGGCGGCATTACGCGTTGGCTCATGATTTTTGATGCGAGCGTTGCGGTTCCGGAAATTGCGCCGGTGCGTTCTGCGCGTAGTTATATTGTCGACATTGCGCAAGAATATGGTGGTCTGTTTGCGCATGCCGGTGGGAGCCCGGAAGCAATGGAAGACGCCCGTACCGCCAAACATCTGTATAACACCGATGCGATTAGCCAAGACAGTCGTTATTTTGCCCGCGATGGCGAACGGCCAGCACCCCATAATTTACGCACAACGTCGGACTTGTTAATGTTTGCCGAGCGCGACAAGAACATCCAAAAGTCGAATGATTTTGATAGTTGGGCGTATAAAGAGGATGCCTCACTTTCCGAACGGCCGGCACAGGCTAAAACTTTAACCATCGATTTTTCAACGTTTAATTATAAGGTGGAGTGGAAGTATGACCCGGCAACCAATCGCTATACGCGTTATACCGCCGGCGTATTGCATAAAGATCGCAACAACGATAAAGCGATTGAAGCCACAAATATTATTGTGCAATTTGTTAAAACTGAATCGCCAGATGGGCGACTTTTAAATATGGATCTGAAAGGCAGCGGGGGATCGCTTATTTTCCGTGATGGCGAAATGATCAACGCCACATGGAAAAAAGACGATGACACGCAACGAACGCGATTTGTTGATGAAGACGGCAAAGACATTGAACTCAATGCCGGCCAAACATGGATCGCATTTTTGCCACCAGACCGTGATATTACTTACGAATAAAATATATTATGACAATAGAAAAAAATAATGAATCCGTTAAAAAAAATGTAGAAGAAAAAAAAGAGGAGAAAAAATCGCCGGCGAAAAAAGAACAGAAGATTGTTTTATTCTTTAAGCGTTACCCTTACGCAGCTGTCGGCGTGGTGCTTGTGCCCCTGCTTATTATTGCTGTCGTCCTTGTCTCTTTAAGGGAAGAACCAACGACATCGTCTGTGCAAACAACAGATGTCACAACGGTGAAAGATGAAACGATCGACGTTCAAAAATCATATCGGAAGATTGATGGTGTAGAAGTGCCGGTTGGTGAAAAAACCAATGAACATTTGGTTGGTGTGATGATTGAAAATCTCGCTGTTCCGGAGGTGCGACCGCAAAAAGGACTTTCCAAAGCTTCGGTAGTGTATGAGGCCGTTGCCGAAGGGGGGATTACGCGGTTTGTTGGTATCTTTATTCCGAGCAAAATGCCAGATGAGGTGTTTCCGGTGCGTTCTGCGCGTCCGTACTATGTGGATTTTAACGATGAAAATGACGCGGGATATGCGCATGCTGGCGGAAGCCCCGAGGCACTTGCGGCAATTGCAGGATTAGGAACCAAAGATATCAGCGCATTGGGATCATCGTCACGATTTTTTTGGCGGGGCCCGGGGTACGCGCCGCACAATCTCTATACATCTCGCACCTTAATGGAATTAGCCGTGCGGGATTATGGTTGGGCCGAACCCCATTATGAGGCATGGACGTTTGCTGATGCGCCGTTACGCGAAAACCGGCCGACAACCTCGACGTTGACTATCGATTGGGCATCCGGCACAGCATACGATGCGGTCTACACGTATGACCCGGAAACCAACACCTACTTGCGTTTCCACGGGACCACGCCCCATAAAGATGGCAACACCGATGAACAGATTCGCGTAACAAATATCTTGGTGCAAAACGTGCCGCAGGAAGAGTACTATCCGAGCGGGAAAGGTCGCTTGAAAATCGATATCGGGGGCGAAGGAAAAGGTTATGTCGTGCGTAACGGCGAAGTCATTGCCGCAACATGGAAAAAACCGGGTCGCGAAAATCGGCTTCGTTTCTATGATGCCGCCGGAAAAGAAATTATCTTAACACGCGGAAACACGTGGGTAGAAGTTGTTTCCGGAAACCGCGCTGTCACGTTGACCGAGGGCGCAACACAATAAAGTGATTGTCGGCAAAACGCTTAACAGAATAGTTTGCAAGAAAATTTTTCTCGAGCGTTTGTATTGACTGCGGGTC
>CAZRYK010000032.1:0-2323 GCA_964604315.1 uncultured Gammaproteobacteria bacterium | reverse complement strand
CAAAAGATCGCCTTGCGCGCGAGTTTTCGCGTAGCTATTTGTTGTACCAAAGCGATCACGAGTTCATATCCTTCATGTCCGCCGTAAAGCGCATGCTTGGGTTCATGGGTCATTTCTGGGGTTGGAGCTAAACCGTTTGGCAAATACGGGAGGTTGACAACGATTACATCGACGGGTTTGGAAAGTTTTTCCGCAAGATTTCCGTGAATAAAAGTGATTGCCGTGTGGTGGTGTTGCGCATTTTTTTTGGCAATACGCAAAGCCCTGCGATTGTTATCTACCGCAAAAACTTTTGTATGGGGTTTTTCGCGCTTTACGGTAATGGCAATGCATCCAGAACCCGTGCCAATATCGGCGAGCGAATTGAACGGGAATAATAAAAGTTTCTCGACCATTTCTTCGGTGACAGGGCGGGGGATCATGACGTGCTTATTCACCTTAAAATCGTCACCGTAAAATTCTTTGGTTCCGGTAAGATAGGCAAGAGGCACCCTGGCCGCGCGTTTTTTACAAAGTCTCTTAAATGCGAACTGTTCAAACCAAGAAAGCGTTTGTTGTGGGTTTGCCAAAAGAGATTCGCGTGACACGCCTAACACAAAAGCCAAAAGTAGCTCGGCATCAAGTTCTGCTGACGGAATTCCTGCCACGCGAAAAAGAAGCGTGGCGTTATGCCGTGCGCTCTCGAGCGTTTGCAAGTTTTTGTTGTTGTTCCGCGTCGGTAAGCGCATGAATAATAGGGTCAAGATCACCGTCTAAAATAGGCGCAATATTGGTCCAGTTTTGCTTAATGCGATGATCGGTAATACGGTCTTGGGGAAAGTTGTACGTGCGGATCTTTTCCGAACGGTCGCCGGTACCAACTTGGTTTTTGCGCGCATCCCCGCGTTTTTTATGTTCTTCTTCTTGTTTTTGTGCCAAAAGTCGCGAACGCAAAACCTTTAGCGCTTTTTCGCGATTTTTGATTTGCGATTTTTCATCTTGGCACGTAACAACCATGTTCGTGGGAAGATGCGTAATGCGCACAGCCGAATCGGTCGTGTTCACTGATTGTCCACCGTGGCCTCCGGATCGGAACACATCAATGCGCAGATCGTTGGGATCAATGGTAATATCGACGTCTTCGGCTTCGGGTAAAATCGCCACGGTTGTTGTTGATGTATGTACACGGCCCGCTTTTTCGGTTTCCGGAACGCGTTGCACCCGATGCACGCCACTTTCGTATTTTAATTGTGCGTACACGTTTTGTCCGCGAATTTCAAAAATAATTTCTTTATACCCGCCAATTCCTGTGCGACTGGCATTCAATAGTTCGGTTTTCCATCCGTTCTGTTCAGCATAGTGGGAATACATGCGAAAAAGTTCTGCGGCGAAAAGTCCGGATTCATCCCCGCCGGCGCCTGCGCGAATTTCCACAATAATATTTTTTGTGTCTGTTGGGTCCGGGGGTAAAAACGCGACCATTAATTGCTTGGAAAGATCACTTGTTGCGAGCTGAAGTTTTTGAACTTCCTCGGTCGCAAGTTCGCGCAGTTCCGCATCATCGCTGGTTAACGTGTTTTCGGCTTCCTGCAAGGCTTTTTTGTTTTTTTCGTATGCGTCAATAAGATCGACAACATGTTTTAGCCGCGTATATTCTTGGGAAGTGTGTTGTAATTTCTTGGCATCCGAAATCGTGAGAGGATCCTGTAATTTTGTCTCGATCGCCTTGAAATCTGACCGTACTTTGAGAAATTGTTTTTCAATATCCATAAATGAAGTTTCAGCAGTCAGTAATCAGCTGACAGTTTTTTTATACAAAAAAAGGCAGTAATCAAAAAAGATCGTTGCTTTATGAACCGTTAAGCTTTTTTAGCCGTGCTCTTTTTCGCAGATGTTTTTTGCGTTTTCTTGGCCTTGGTTGATTTGCTTCTCGTGGCTTTCAGCGCTTCGGTGCGTTTCTCCATGGATTTAAAGCGATCCACGCGGCCGGCGGTATCAATCAAATTCTGCTTGCCCGTGAAAAAGGGATGGCATTGCGAACAAATCTCGACTTTAAGAATTTCTTCGGTCGAGCCGGTTTCAAAGCTGTTCCCGCATGCGCAGGTAACAAGGGTTTTATAATAGGTGGGGTGAGTGTCCTTTTTCATAGGAGAAAAGTTACCATAAAATGTCAGAAAATGCAAGGGGATGATAATAGGGATAAGGTTTAAGGAATAAGGGATAAGTAATATTCCAAACTTAACCCTTAGTCCTTATCCCTTGTCCCTTACCTTTTCTGTCTGCTGGTGGCCGTGTCAACCGATTTAATAATGTCACCCGGGCGTATCGTTCTGTGATTTAATAA
>CAZRYK010000031.1:0-12322 GCA_964604315.1 uncultured Gammaproteobacteria bacterium | reverse complement strand
AACTTTCCCTTGCAAGGTACCCTGCGGCAAGCCGCAGGGAAAAATCTAGTTTTATCATAATTTTCGCAAAAAGTCAATGGGTTTTTGCAAGTCCTTTTCACACCATCATGGCCACTCTTACACGCAAAATTGCGCACAACACCTTTTATCAACTGGTTAGCAAAATCATCTCTACAGCTATTGGCGTTGCCGTGGTTTCTTTACTGTCACGCTATCTGGACCCTGAAGGGTACGGACAGTACACTACGGTCATTGCGTTTTTGCAGTTCTTCGCGATCATCGTCGACTTTGGATTGTACATTACGTTGACGACAAAAATTGCCGAAGCAGGCATTGACGAAGACAAATTGGTGAGTAATATTTTCACGATTCGCTTGGTGTCAGCAATTCTTTTTTTAGGCGCCGCACCATTTGTGGCGTTAGCTTTCCCCTATGACCCTGCCGTCAAATTAGGCATCGCGCTCACTAGTGCGTCGTTTCTTTTTATTACACTCAACCAAGTTTTGTGGGGGGTTTTTCAAAAACATCTTCAGATGATCAAAATTTCCGTTTCCGAAGTGCTGGGGCGCATTGTGCTTTTAGTCGGAACCATTCTTGCGATTCAATTCCATCTTGATCTGCTATGGATTTTAGCCGCGGTCGTTGCCGGAAGCTTTATCAACTTTTTGTTCACCTATCTTTTTGTGCGCCGCATGGTTCGCTTAACATTAAGTTTCGATCGTGAACAATGGAAAAGTATTTTTCGCACCTCCTGGCCTATTGCGTTGTCCGTCGTGTTTACCTTAATTTATTTTAAAGCCGACACGCTGATTTTACAGCACTACCACGGCGATGCGGCAGTAGGGTTATACGGCGCGCCCTATAAAGTGTTAGAGGTCATGGTCACTTTCCCCGCGATGTTTGCGGGGCTAGCGCTGCCCATCCTTGCGCAAAGTTTCAATCAACATGATTTGGAACGATTCAACCGCGTGTTACAAAAAGCTTTGGATTTTCTTGCCATCATAGCCTTACCCGTAGTTGCCGGAACCTACTTTGTTGCTGAACCGTTGATGGTATTGATTGGCGACGACGACTTCCGCGCATCCGGGGACATTTTGCAAATTCTTATTATCGCCGCCGGGATTATTTTTCTGGGCAACTTATTTGGAAACACCGTTGTTGCCATTAATAAACAACGTCCCATGATTTTGGTTTATTTTATTATTGCCGCTATCTCTGTTATTGGGTATTACTCTTTTATTCCGGAGTTTTCGTATTTCGGCGCCGCGTGGATGACCGTGGTTGCCGAAGGATTAGTGGCAACCTCTTCTGCCGTAATGGTCTATGCCAGCACCAAAACACGACCGCACTTAAAAGTTTTTGCCAAAGCGCTGATAGCCACCGGCATCATGAGTCTGGTGTTGGCTACCCTCCCCTCGATGCACGTTCTTCTCCTCATTCTTATTGCCATGGCCGTTTACGCACTTGCTCTCCTGGGTCTTAAAGTGGTATCGCGCGAAACCTTAAATGACGTTCTGTCGCTAAAATCATGAATCCCCAATCGCTTCACGTTTTGCTTTTGCGTTTTCCTTACCGCGTGAGCCGTGGTGGTGGCGAGCGGTATACCATGGCGGTGGTAGAGGGCACATTGCAAGAGAACATCACGTGGATGTATCGTGGCACGGACTCCGCGCTTCTTGCCAGTTTCCATAACGCATCGCTTCCCGCAAAACGCGTGTGGGGTGGCGTGGAACCTGTTTCTAAATGGGCGCTTCTTGCTTTCCCTTTTTTATCGTTATGGGTTATCCCGCGGCTATTTTTGCTTTTACTATCGTTTAAAATGCATGAAGGAAACGTCGTCGTGATGATGTCCTTGGGAGAAAAAATTCTTGCAACACCCTTCGCGCGCCTGTTGGGCTTAACCGTTATTTGGGTGGAACACGTTGCGCCCAAACGATGGCTGTCGTTAAACCCGTACAAACTTTTTTACATTTTATTTTCCCGTTTTGCGCACGTGGCAGTCTTGTCCGAGCATATGAAAAAAGAATACCAAAATGTCGGGGTGCAAGAAAACCGCATGCATGTGATTCCTTATGGCCTCCCCCGACTCCAAAATAAAAAAAGAGAAATCCCCAAAGAGATTCTTCAACAAACCAAGCCGGTCTTTACCGTTGGGACTATCGGACGGTTAGAAAAAGAAAAAGGCATAGAATTTCTTATTCAAGCCATTAAAGAAGTGCAACCGATTATCCCGGACATTCGTCTTATTATTGTAGGTAGCGGAAGCCAACAAGCGGCCTTGCGTTACCTCACCGAAAACTTAGGGCTTCAACAGCATGTGCAGTTTGTGCCGTATCAACAGAACATTTTACCGTGGTATAGTTTATTCGACGTGTTTGTTCTGCCGTCTGCCAAGCGGGAATCTTTCGGCATGACACTATTGGAAGCCCAACGCGCGGGAAGACCGGTGATAGGCTCGAACCTTGGCGGGATTCCAGAAATTATTGAACCGGGGGTCACCGGGTACTTAACCAAACCCGAGAGTAGTAAAGATATCGCAGACAAAATTCTTCTGGTGTACAATGACCCGGAAAAAACTTTGCAGATGATTCGCACAGCCAAACAACGGGTCGATACCCTTTTTAGCGAAGATAAGATGATCACATCATGGAACACCCTTCTTCATCATCCACAAAACCTTTAGCTGGCGCTTTCATTTGGGGTATTGTCGCCATCGCCTTTGTGTTGCCCTTTGAACGCATTGGCGCTCTTGAATTTTCCGGGCTCACGGTGCGCGCAAGCCAGGTTCTTCTTATGTTGACTGCGGGTGGGTGGTTTGTAAAAAATCTTCTTCAAAAACGTTTTCACCTTGCGCCCTACCCCATTGGAATCTTCGTTGGCATCTTTTTATTTGGAAGTCTCTTGAGCCTCTTGAACGCGCCGAATCCGGAATACGCAATAATGGTTTTACTATTTACGGTTTTCACCATGGTTCTTTCTTTTCTCGTACCGCAGTTGGTTTTGACGCGTCACGATGTTTCCCGCGTGGTTTACGGTTTGCTTTGGGGTGCGGTGTTGGTTTCGCTTTTTGGACTTTTTCAATTTTTAGGCGATGTGGCAGGCTTGCCCGTAACCATTACGGGTTTACGCGAGCACTACACCAAAGCGGTTTTAGGGTTTCCGCGCATCCAATCTACCACACTGGAACCGTTGTATTTTGCCAACTATCTTTTACTGCCCATTGCCTTAACCCTTTCTTTGCTTCTTTCTCGCACCTCGCGCCGCGCGCCCTTTTGGACCATCGTCCTTGTGCTCTTTGGTCTCAATTTTGTTCTTACCATCTCTCGTGGCGGTTACCTTGCCATGATTCCTGTGCTAATGATTATTGGCGTGTATTATTTGCGTCGTATTGTGCGACCAAAAATTCTTATTGTCGCCACGGTGATGATTTTAATAGTCGCCTTTGGCGCGTCACGATTCTTACAATTGTCCGAAGGTATCAACCAGTTCAACATTGAAACCTTCTCTGGCCATGTTTCCAATGTTTTTTCCGGCGCGTCATTTGAAGAACGTGCCTATACCTTTGAAGAGGCCATGAAGCTTTGGCGCGAACATCCCGTTCTGGGCATTGGTCCGGGGTCGTTTGGCCCGAGCGTAGCTTCCCACCCTTACCAAAAACCAAGTGGCGGTTGGGCCATTGTGAATAACGAGACGATTGAATTGATCACCGAAACCGGAATTATTGGAACGCTTTCTATGCTTTTTCTTTTCGTGGTCTTATTCGCCCGCGGAATAAAAAGCCTGCGTGCCACACACGACCCCAAGCTTCGCGCCGTTGTGATTGCGCTGTTGGCAACGCTTATGGGTTACCTTGTGCAATACCAAACCTTCTCGACGTTGTATATTATGCATATTTGGTTTACCATGGGTTTCTTGATTGCTGTGCAAAATGTGATTCTTCTCAACCATGCAAAAAAACTTTCTTAATATTGCTTTTTTCGTTTTTCTTTTTTGCCTCCCGGCCTATGTTGTGCGCATGCAATTTTTTGGCCTGCCCACAACGCTTTTAGAAATCTTTTTTGGTGTTCTCCTTATTTTGTGGTTGGCAACGTATAGGGGAATGCTTAAAGATGTTAGTCTCTGGAAAGGCACATGGCGCATAGCAAGAGGCTTGTGGGTCTGCGCCGCGACGCTGATGATTGCTGGCGTTATCGCCATTGTCGTAGCGCCCGATACCATGAAAGCTTTAGGTCTTTTCCGCGCCTACCTCTTAGAGCCAATACTTTTTGCATGGATGTTGGTCTGGCACGTTCAACTCACGCGCAATGTGCAATATTTGTTGTGGGCATTGGGGTTATCGTCTTTTGCTGTTTCGCTGTATGCGCTAATGCAATATTTCTTCCATATTCAATTGATTGCTCCGTGGGATGTTCCGGGAATGATTCGCGCAACATCGGTTTACCCGTACCCAAACGCCGTGGGGTTGTATGTTGCCCCAATTGTGGCGTTATTTTCCGGATTAGCATGGAAGCGTTGTGTTCAAGGTTTCCGCGAAACATTTTTTGCGATTGTCATTATTCTTTCTGGTCTTGGCGCGTTAGTGGCATCGGAATCGCACGGCGCTGTTGCCGGAGTGTTCGCCGCACTGATCTTTTATAGCATCACAAGTCGGCGATGGAAACTTTCTGTCGCGTTATGGGTGACCGCAATCGTCATTGCCACTACGGTTTCGCCATTTGCCGATGTTGTTCTGCCCATTATCACCTTCACCGATGTTTCCGGTGACGTCCGCCGCGTGTTGTGGTTGGGAACCGTTCGCTTGCTTGGCGATCATGGGTTGTGGGGCGTCGGGCTTTCCGGCTTTCCGGTAGCGTATGATGTGTATCGTGAAGCGCGCCACGTGGAGTTGTTGCAATACCCGCATAATATTCTTTTGAATGTTTGGGTCGAGCTCGGACTCTTGGGCGTTTTGGCGTTCCTTGGTCTGCTGGGCGCGAGCATCAAAAAAAATATTGATCTGTTGTTTAGTCAAACACAAGCTTTCCGTTCAGCGGGTTTGGTTTTTTTGGGGACGCTTCTTGCTGTTATTGTTCACGGCTTGGTCGATGTGCCCTTTTTTAAAAACGATTTAGCTTTCCAGTTTTGGATGATTCTTCTTTTGCCTGTTCTAATCTCTCAAACTGTAGTACACTCCAGATCATAGAACCTTTTTTCACTTCTATGTTCCGTGTTCACAGAATTTTTTTAACATCCCTTCTTGCGTACGCAATTTTTTTGGCGCCGGCTTTTGCTTATGCCGCAACGATTGATGCTGAAATCATTACGCAAAAAATTGATTCTTCCCGTGCCCATACAACGGAAATTCCGATTGTTGAAACCCAAAAACCTTTTATAGGATTAGCCCTGCGCGTTTCTGGCGACATCTCGCATGACGCTTCGGTAAAAGCGCGGGTGCAAATCCGCCGCGCAAAGCTTTGGTCGGAATGGTTGCCGATAGCGTTCATGGAACACGAAGGAAAAGATGCTGCCCAAAGCGGCGCAGGGTATACATATCCGCTGTTTGTTTCTGGAGACGCGTTTCGGTACAGCATCGATGGGCTTGATAGTAGCGTTACGCAAATCGAGATCATTGCTTTAAACGCCGACGAATCCACGTTGCGTAATTTTTGGCAACAGTTGTGGGAAAAATTCACGCTCAACCGCGCCGATGCGCAAGAAACGGTAAATGTTGTTTCGCGTGCCGAATGGGGAGCCGATGAATCGCTGCGTTTTTGGAAATCCCAATACACCACGCCAACACATATTGTGGTGCATCATACTGCGGGTTCGGATGGGTCGGTCGATCCCGAAACCGTGATTCAAGCCATCTATTTTTATCATGCCAAGGTGTTGAAATGGGGCGACATTGGATACAATTATCTCATTGACGCCCAAGGCGCGATTTATGAAGGCCGTTTTGGCGGCGACGGCGTCATTGGCGCGCATGCGTACAACGAAGAAAAAGAAATCAATTACAATGACGAAAGCATTGGCATTGCAGTTTTAGGGTGTTTCGAGGCATTCCCAGAAAACGGCGGCAGTGGCGGGTGCGCAACGCCTAACACCATGACGTATGATGCGGTTGAATCGTTGGTGAATATGGCTTCCGAAAAAGTTGCCTTATGGAATTTAGACCCTACGCGTGACAGTGCGTTTATTGACACGACCCTACCCGTGATTGTCGGGCACAAAGACGTCGATGCCACATTGTGCCCTGGCAATATGCTACACGATCATTTAGTCGCCATTCGCCAATCCGTTGTAGAACGCGTTGCGCAATTTGCCAATGTATCGCTCCCCTTTCAAGCAGACGTTGTGTCACACACCTTAAAACCCGCCACGTTCTTGGGCGATGCGTATGATGCCATTATCACGGTAAAAAACACCGGTAGCGAAACATGGAATCGTGACACGGTAAAACTTTACACCTATGATTTAGGATTTACCAAAAGTCCGTATTATTCTTCGCAGTGGCCGGCGACGTACGGGGGATTCCTTTTTCAGGAACAAAGAGTTGCGCCAGACAGCGCCGCAACGTTCACGGTGACAACAACGAGTGGCGAGCCGCAAGGCCCAAACAGCAGCGAAACGTTCACGGTAAAGTTCACCACACCCGCATTGCCGGGATTGTACAAACATCTTTTTGAAATAAAAAATAGCACAGCGGTTATTCCGGGTTCGTCTTTTTCTGTGACCACGCGAGCCGATGCTATGTACCGCGCTGAAAAAATAAACAATACCGTGCCGCTTGCTATGTTGCATATGTGGCGCGTGCCGGTGACAGTACGTTTTAAAAATACCGGCGTCGCTACATGGGGCAAGAACGTTGTCCTTAAGGTCTACGATTTAGGATACCGCACCAGCCCGTTCCGCGATAAAACATGGAAAGTTGCTACGGCCGATATTGCCTTTGGCGAAAAAACTGTCGCGCCGGGCAGTACCGCAACCTATAGCCTGCGATTAGACCCCTCAACATTAGGTTTATATCGCGTGATTTTTAAATTAGGCATTGCCGGACGCAACGATATGATTATTGACGGTGGGGAAAGTCATGTGATAACACGAGTGGATTAAAGAGCAACCGCCTTCGCTTTAAAAACTTTTAAGCTACGGCGGATTACCCGCATTTTTCCATTAATTTTTTTTGTGATGCGGGTAATGAAAAACAGCCCCCCTCCTTACGGGGGCTGTTTTCAGTGAAACGATACGACAAGCTTATCGTTTCTTACGTCGTGATGTTTTCTTTTTTCGTGTCGAACTTTTTTTCTTTGTTGTCCGACGAGCTGCCTTACGACGAGTCGTGCGTTTTTTCGTTGCACGCTTTTTTTTCTTTGCCATGCAATCACCTCCTCCCTTACATTATAAAAGTTATTACAAACTTTTGTTGTGTCTTTATTTTATCTTTTATGAAAAAAGACTGTCAAGGAAAAAAACGCGTACCTGTGCACAACTTTTTTTTCTTTTAACAAAAATCTTTTCAAAAATCTTTGACAATGCGAATTGATGCGCCTAGTTTTTGTAATCGTTTTGCTAAATCTTCGTAACCACGATTAATAGAATACACATTACGCAATGTGGAATGTCCGGGCGCCGCAAGCATAGCAATTAAAATGATTACAGCGGGACGCAATGCCGGCGGGCAAATGACTTCTGCGCTGTTAAGTGTTGTCGGACCGTCAATGGTTAATCGATGCGGATCGGAAAGCGTCATGTTCGCGCCTAACTTTTTTAATTCCAAAAAGTAGATGACGCGGTCCTCAAACACCCAATCGTGAATCAAAGTTGTGCCGCGGGCAAGCGTTGCAATCGGAACAAAAAACGGCAAATTGTCAATGTTAATGCCTGGGTAGGGTTGTGGGTGAATTTTGTCGTCGAGCGCGTTAAGTAGCGATTTTTTTGTGGTAATATCGACCAATCGCGTTTTGCCGTTTTTAGCCTTATATTCGCGCGATAACGTATAGCGAAATCCCATTTTTTCGAGTTTAAGAAGCTCTAATTCTAAAAAGGCAATGGGGCAACGCTTAATGGTGATTTCGGACTGTGTGGTTGCCGCAATAGACAAAAACATCATGGATTCAATCGGGTCTTCGCTGGGGTGATATGTGATCGGTTTATTAATTTCTTTGACGCCATACACGGTGAGAGTAGACGTTCCAATGCCCTCAATGCGCACGCCGCATTGTTCTAAAAAGAAACACAAATCTTGCACCATGTAATTAGAACCAGCGAAACGAATAACCGTTTTCCCCGGAATTTTTGCCGCGGCCATTAACACATTTTCTGTTGCCGTGTCACTGGCTTCGTACATCACAATGTTTGCCGGTTTCAACGTGCCGCGAGAAATATTGTAATCATTGTCTGTTGTGTGAATGCGTGCGCCAAATTTTTCTAATGCGAATAAATGTGGACGAACGGTGCGTTTACCTAATTTACATCCGCCCGGATGCGGTAACGTAAATTGCTGTAATAAATGGAGCAACGGCCCCATGAACATAATAACGCTTCGCGTTTTACCTGCAGCTTCTTTATTTAACTGACGAAGCGATAGTTTTTTTGGCGGCGTAATAATGACGTCATTGTCTTTTGTCCATACCACTTTTACGCCTAAGGATTCTAAAACTTCGATTAACCGATGCACTTCTTCAATGCGCGGCATTTTCTTTAAGGTTGTGGTGTTTCTATTAAGAAGCGACGCACAAAGCAACGCCACCGCCGCGTTTTTAGACGTATTCGTCGTGACGGTTCCGGAGAGTTTTTTGCCGCCGATAATATCAAAATTTGTTGCTCCACTGCCTAAAGTCACGACTTCTTTTTGCAAAACATCACTAATTTTTGAAAGCATTTCTAAACTGAAGTTCTGCAAGCCTTTTTCCATGCGCGCCACCGCGCTTTGGCTAGTTTTAAGTTTTTGGGCAAACTCTGATTGGGTAATGCCGCGCTCTTCGCGCAAATCACGAATAAACGCCCCAATCCGCTTTTGATCTTTTTGTATTGACATAGGTGTGGATAATTATAGATGATAATATAAGTATATCATATGTGATATACTATGTCTATACCGGGTTACACACTCCGTGTCATGTATTTTATGCGGCCGCATCAAACACATGACATCGATTCTCATGATTTTTTATGGGACAAGAAGTATTGCTGTTTTAAAAACGCCGACATAAAAGGTTTATAGCTTTCAAATAGCTCTTCAGATAAATATTGAACGCTATGAATAGTCCTTCGGCAGTTCGGTAAATCGCATGTGCATTTATTTTTCCACCGCGGATCAGCTTCGGTCATGGCATCGTCATCCGTTAATTCTTCATCGGGTTCAATATTACGCATTGCAATGACCTGATTGCCATGCATAAGACCCACATTCGGACAACAAGAATGCCGCATAGACCACCAAGGGTTCAGACGTGGTGGGATAACCCACGCATTATAATCAACCGCTAACCATTTATAACCAATCCGGTAATCTGGTGGTGTTTCATAACAAACAACAGGACCCGTCACATGATAAATGTGTTCACCTTTCTTTATAGGATGTTTTGCAAATATTCCGCGCACTCCTTTTATATGGGAAACGTAGGTTTTTTCTTTCCAATATTCTTTTTTGTGATGCGCCGGAATAAATTCTTTGTACTTATCAAATAGCTCTCGCGGCAAAAATTGTGTGCTCCGAATAAGTTTTCGACACTCGAGCATTCCGCAGGCACACTTCATGAGCCACGCGCGTGATGTTTCCGTAATCGAATAATCTATGGTAATTTCCTCCCCCGCTCGAATGGAGCGCATCGCGACTACATAAACGCGTCGACGCAAACCCACATTTGGCAAACAAGAATGATTAAGATACCGCCACGTTGGTCGGTGAAGAGACATTTTCCATGATAACGGGCCAACCTGCACCCAGTTCGGGCCTATATAAGGTTCGGGCTCAAATGCATAATGGATTGTTGGACCATTCAGACGTAAGACCACTTCGCCGCGATGAAAATTTCGCAACGCAAAAAGACCATTGCCCGCAATTAATGAACGCTTAACAATAACATCCTTCATGCCGACATTATAAATCCTTGCGCCAGTGTTGAAAAGAGCCGTGGGACTTTAAGATCCCTCCACCTGATACGCCACGCGCAAAATGGACCCGCTGGCCAAAGCTCGGTTTTTGCCATTCAAAAATAAGTGTAATGTGAACGATCGCACAACTTACACTTATTTTCACCCCCTTCTTAACCGTACGAACAAATATCTTTACGCTTCTGTTTTTTCTTTTAAGAATTTTATTCCCACGTAAGACAGCGGTGTATAAAGTGCGCCCATGGCAACTTTGTATAACCACCATGTAATAATGATGCTCACGAGCGTTGATGTTTCATACACACCTGCAAAAGCAATGGCCATAAAGATGACGGTATCAAGCAGTTGCGACCAGAGATTAGACAAAATCGAACGCAGCCAGAAAAACTTTGCGCCCCATTTTTTGCGAAGCAGAAAAAACGAAAACACGTCTTGGTATTCGGCAATAGCAAAGGCAACTAACGACGCCACGGCAATGCGCGCCGAAATACCGAAGATGAGGTTATACCCCTCGAGCGCCCACGCGCCATCTTCTGACCACGGCATGGCAAGAGAAAGCAACGAATAGAAAATAAATAACGCGGTGCTAATAAACCCGGCGAGCACAAAGAATTTGGCTGTGCGTTTGCCATAGACTTCCCCCACAACATCGGTCATTAAGAAAACGACAGGGAACGAAAACACGCCAACCGATAAATGCGAATCAAACAGGAACGGCATGATTTTTAAACCCAAGGTGTTGGCGGCAAAAAGAGAGGTTAAATACACTGCCAAAGCAATAAGAAGTTTTTTAAAGGATTTTTCGCTAAGTTGAATCATAGGTGTAAGTTAGAAGTTAAAAAAATGACCCCGGAAAGGGGCCAGCATGCTGCAGAAATACAAAGCCCCTACCCGAAAAACAAAAGGAAGGCTTTACGCGCAAAACTCGACCAGGTTCTTGTGCGGTTATTTTGTAGCATAGGGTTTTGCAGGTGTCGAGTAAAGCATAAAAAGAGTATAGCATAAAAATGCCGAACCCACCAATTTCCTACACTTGACAATAAGGCAACCGGACTGCTCCGCGGCGCGGCCTCATTTCATTTTTTTTCTAAAATCTCTAAGACTTTACTTTTAAGCCTTTCAAATTTTGTATATCCTGCGAGTGCATTAAAATGTCCAGCGTTGGGAATAAAGGAAAGTGCAACGCCAAGATGTTTTGCTAACTCCTTGCCATTTTCTAAACCCACATAAGGATCATTATCTGACTGGAAAACGACAAAATGCCGAGCGCTCCTTTTGATTTTTCCCCAATCGAAAGCGAAACCGCTAAAACTATTGTCCCTAGCGTAATTCAAAATGGGCTGAACGCCAATAGGTGCGCTAACAAAGAATGCGGCTTTTATTCTTTGCTCGAGTTTTTCTAATATTCGTAGAGTAAAAATACCTCCCAGACTATGTCCTATAAGAATAGTATTCTCATTAATATACTGCTCGTAGCTTTTAAGAACATTAAACCATTCTGTAACTTTTGCCGGCACAATGGGCGGTGAAGGGAATTGCGGAACAAAAACCTTACAACTCTTTTGTTCCAATTCTTGCTTCAACCACGGAAACCAGTTTTCTTCCGGGTATCCTTCCGTGCCATGGATGATAATAACGTTTGTCATTCCCCCGTGATCAAAAGTTTTAACGCCTCTAAGGAACACACTTTTACATTCCCCGGCATATCCATTTTTTCAATTTCGGCGGCTGTGAGCCATTTGAGATTTTTCGTCTCACCGTCTAAGGGTTTAAGCTCGGTTGATTCGCTCGTTGCGTAATAAATAAAATCAATGTGTTGATGAAATTCATTTATATTCTCCAAAATCAAGTGCATTGGCCGAATAAGTTGTTTTGTATCAGATATAGCTAAACGCGCATCCGGATTGTACAATTCCACATCTAATCCGGTTTCTTCTTTTATCTCCCTTACCGCCGCCTCTTCTGGCAACTCATCACGATCAATATGGCCGCCGACCGGAAGCCAGAGATCTAGCTTTTTGTGCAAATGCAAAAGCGCTTTGCCGTGAGAAACAATGATCGTCGTTGCCGCAAAATGCCGTGTGATTTCCATAGAATCAGTTTTAAAATTTATTCATATCTTTTATTGATCTCTTCTATTTTAGAACGAAGAGCCTCTTGAATGTCAACATCCCGTTCTCTCTCATGTCAAATGCGACATAGCGAATTCTTTGGGTGTTTGCATATT
>CAZRYK010000030.1:0-13025 GCA_964604315.1 uncultured Gammaproteobacteria bacterium | reverse complement strand
CAAACTTTCCCTTGCAAGGTACCCTGCGGCAAGCCGCAGGGAAAAATCTAGTTTTGAACTTTAGAGACCTCTGCAGAAGTCGCTTTCGTGACGAGATTCCGGAATTTCGTAGCGAAAAATCTTAGACGCGACGATGTTTATACGGAGTATAAGCGGAGGAGTGTATAAGATTTTGCAGCAGAAATTCAGGAATCGCAGTAGAAATGGACTTTTGCAGAGGTCTCTTTGGGGAATGGAGCGAGGGGGAACCTTTGGGGAGGTACCCGAGACAGGAGAATCAAGGTCCCCCCTCGCATGTTTTTTGGGGTGGATGGTGGGCAAGGCGGGGTTTGAACCCGCGACCTCTCGCTTGTGAAGCGAGCGCTCTTGCCAACTGAGCTACTTACCCATCCACCCCTTATAGGTGGTAGACTGGGCGGGATTCGAACCCGCGACCTCCGGGCACCCAGACCCGGCGCTCTACCGATTGAGCTACCAGTCTACGCAACCTAAAAACAAAGCCATCTTAAATCCAAAATCTCCGCGTGTCAAGCAGAGGGATACCAGCAGTCAGCCCGTCAGCTGTCAGCGGACAGAAATCAGTAAATAAACTAATCAGGATCCGACCTTTGAGAAAGGTCGGATCCACTACTGACAGCTGCCTGCCCGCCATGACAGGCAAATGGCAGGCGGGTCAGCTGACTGCTGATTTAGTTACATCATCTTCTTCCGAATAAACGCCGGGATTTCCAGATCATCTTCTGTCGCGGGGGTTGGGGTATCGTCAGCATCCTCTTTGGCAGGCGTTAATTCTTTCTCCACTTTCTTCGTGGAAAAACGCGGGAGGTCTTCTTCAGACGTGTCCAAATCGACCATCGGCGCTTCTTCGCGCACCAAGAAACGCTCTTCAGTTTTCCCGCGTTTGTCGCGCGGCGTGCGCGTTCCGTCAAACCCAGTTGCCACCACCGTAATTTGCACTTCGTCTTCAAGGGAGTCATCAATCACCGCGCCAAAAATGACTTTAGCATTGTTATCAATGGAGTCCGTAATAATCTTAGCCGCTTCATTCACCTCGAACATGCTCAAGTCTTGACCCCCGGTAATGGTGAACAAGACGCCTTTTGCGCCATCGATCGATAAATCCAAAAGCGGACTATCAATAGCGGCTTTGGCCGCATCGATTGCGCGATTTTCGCCGGTGCCATTACCAATGCCCATTAACGCGCTTCCGGTGTTTTGCATCACGGCTTTCACGTCTGCAAAGTCGACGTTAATTAGGCCCGGAACCGTAATGAGGTTCGAAATACCTTGCACACCCTGCCGCAAGATGTCATCGGCAAACGAGAAGGCTTCTAAAAGGGTTGTTTTTTTATCGATGATTTGCAACAGCCGGTCGTTCGGGATGGTGATAATCGCGTCGACGCGTTCGGAAAGTTCACGGTAACCGGCTTCGGCAATCGCGCGGCGTTGTTCCCCTTCAAAAGCAAACGGCTTGGTGACAATGGCAACCGTCAGCGCATTAATGTCGCGCGCAACATCGGCAATCACCGGCGCGGCTCCGGTTCCGGTTCCCCCGCCAAGGCCGCAGGTAATAAACACCATGTCCGAACCTTTCAACAGATCATGCATTTCGTCCACATTTTCTTCGGCAGATTTTCGGCCCAGTTCCGGATCCATGCCGGCCCCCAAGCCCCGAGTGGCATTTTTTCCAATATGAATTTTTTGCCCGGCATCCGAGTGATGCAGAGCTTGAGCATCAGTATTGACCGCAATAAAATCAATACCTTTAATTTTTGCTGACACCATACGATTCACAGCGGCGCCCCCTCCGCCACCAATGCCAATAACCTTTATTTTTGCAAAAGTTTCGATATCGGGTTTGATTTCCATATTTTTAACAAGCATTAATTGTGGTGTAAACACGGACTGAACACTGTTCGTGCTCACTTTTTTATTTCATTTCTCATCCTACACCGCACCATAAAAAAACGCAAGTTGGGATAACCAAAGATGAACACTAAATGTGTTCTTCTTTAATAAACGATAATCCATTCCAGTAATACTGGCGATCGGATTGTTGCAAAGGCGACACTCGCCGGAGGGCACCAATGCGTGGCGCCGTGTAACAAGCCGATCGCCAATTTTAAGGCATTAAATTTTTAATCCATCCGCGCATTTTCCCGGTAACCTGATTCACCGAGGAAAAATCTTTCATTCCTCCGAAACGTGATTGAGAAGTCGTTCCTAACGATGCCCCCCACATGACTAAACCTACGGCCGTGGAAAACGCCGGGTCTTCAGCGCGGTCTATTGCCGACGCGATGTTTTTTGGCAATCCAATCTGCGCGGGCAAACGAAACGATCGTTTGGCCTGGCTGACTAACCCAGGGATTTTTGCGCCGCCACCGGTTAAAATGACGCCAGCGGGCAATGTGCCGCTACGGTCAATCCGGCGGAGTTCGTCGTCCACCATTTTAAACATTTCTTCCACGCGCGCCTGAATAATCTCTGCAATGTGTTTTCGCGAAACAGCGCCAGACTCCGCTTCATCAATGGTGTTTAAATTGACTTCTTCGTCCTTTTCAATAGCATCCGGATCGGTTGTTCCGTGCTCCAATTTGACCTTTTCTGCAACATCAATCGATGTGCGCAATCCTATGGCAATATCGTTGGTAATGTGACCAGCTCCAACCGGTAAGACTTTAGTATGAACCACATCCCCTTCTTCAAACACCATGAGACTGGCGGTGGATGCCCCAATATTCAACAACGCAACTCCAAGCTCTTTCTGCCGTTTGGTCAAAACGCTTTCCCCGCACGCTAAGATTCCTAACACTAAATCTTCAATGTCAACACTGGTGCGGTACACCGACTTGGTCATGTTTTTGATTTGCGCCGACAACCCCATAATCATTTGCGCGTCGACTTCTAAACGAATACCGGTCATGCCCACCGGGTCTTTAATATGCGCTTGATTGTCCACGCTAAAAGAACGCGGAATGACGTGTAAAATTTCGTAATTCGGCGGCATGGCAATACTTTGCGCCGCTTCTAATACGCGCTCCACATCTTCATCGCGAATTTCGCCGTCGGCACGCGACACCGCCACAACACCGTGATTGTCTTGCGAAATCACATGCGCGCCAGAAATGCCGACAAACGCTTTCTCAATAGGTAAGCCCGTCATGCGTTCGGCTTTTTCTAACGCGCCGGAAATACTCGACACCGCGTCCTCGATGCTGGTAATCACTCCTTTATTAATGCCTTCGGATTCATGTTCCGCCGCACCTAAAATATGAAATTTGTCTTCTTCCGGATGATGCTGACCAACAACCACACGCACAAAGTGTGATCCAATATCGATGCCGGTAATCATTTCTTCTCGCGCCATAGAGGTTTATTATGCTCGGAGGGGTAATTAGTAAAGTGTTCTTATTATAACGAAAAATGGTGAATCTGACAATTCATCTTTTAGACGACCGACCAAAAGATGGCCAAGCCGATAACCAGAGAACCCAAGGCTCCCACTAAAACGGCGGCGGCGGTCACATCTTTGGCGATTCGCACTTGCTTATGATATTCCGGTTCAATAATATTCAAGACGCGCTCCATGGCCGTGTTGACCAGTTCTAAGGTAATAACAAAAACGATTAAAAACGCGAGCACCATTTTTTGCGTATAGGTTGTTGGGAGTATAAACATGGCAACAATCACCGCCACGGTTGCAATAATATGAAACTGCATATTTTGCTCGGTGCGAACCGCATGCATAAATCCCCTGCCGGCGTGGCGAAAACTTGTAAAAAAACGTTTTATCATAATTTCTGCATGATATTGTGTTCCAATGCCTCCATTTTTTTTGCCTCCAAGTCGCTCGTATGAGCATAGCCCAAAAGATGCAAAAAACCGTGGAGCATAAGGTAAAGCACATGGACGCGAACAGGTTCGCGTAAAGCTTTTGCGTCTGTGATAGCTTTTGGAACCGCCACCAACACTTCGCCAATATTTTTGTTAGCGCCAATTTCTGCCGAGGGAAACGAAAGGACATTCGGAACCGTTGTTTTTTTTCGGTAGCGTTTGTTGAGTTTGCGCATTTCCGCGTCGGACAAAAGCGCAAACGAAACCGTTACCGAACGTTTGGAGACATGCTTGCTAACGACGGAAACGAGTTTTTGAACATCGCGCGCCCCAACCCCTCGTAGTCCATTTGCGTTAAATTCACAACGCACCGTTTGTGTTGAGGTTGGCATTCGTATTGCTGTTCGCGTTGACGTTTGTATTCCGATTGCTGTTCGCGTTTGTATTGGTATTGAGGTTGGTATTGGTATTAGCATTGGTGTTGAGGTTGGCATTCGCGTCCGCAACATCTTCTAAGGTAAACGATGTGTACATCATCATAAATGTGGAAACAAAGTTCACATCTTCGCGATTGGCAAAGTTATAATGAATCAAGAAAATCCGCTCACCGTCCGCAATATACACCGTGGCGCCGGTTGCACCCAACACGGCCTCCACACCATCGATGGTAAGTGCTGTATACGATTGAAGATCCGGGAACGCTTGAAATTCACGCTCATACCATTGCGATGACGTTAATGCCGCCAAATTATCTTCAATAAGCACCTCCACAAATTCACCGGTATCCGAGGTAAACAATACTTCACTTTCCGAATCGTCGGTACTACCTGCAATCCAATTCGCCGGATACAATAAAGTGTAATCGTGCAACGCATTTTTGTAACGCTCAACTAATCCATTATCTTCCAAAAGCGTGCTATCGGCTTTCCCCGGATGATAAAGATTCACAATTTCTTGCCCATCAATGTAGGAATCCGCATCGGTATCGGGTTTGGTGGCTAACGTTGAATACAACAACTCCTCCTTATCTGTTAGATCGTCACCATCGGTGTCTGTTGTCCCCGGCGGCAAGAGCGCGGGGGCGGCCGCGTTTGTGTTGTTGTTTACACCATTAATATTCGCATTGGTGTTTGTGTTAATATTCACCGCGTTGATATTAGACGCGGCATTGGTATTGACGTTCGTGTTTGTTGCGCTGTTTGTGTTCGTCTGGTTTGCGTTTGTCACGCTATTGGTGTTTTCGTTCGTCGCGTTCACAGAAACATTGGTGTTTTCGTTTGCTTCCGGCGCGTTGTCTTTATTGCGAACCGCGAGCCACAACCCGCCGGCGGAAACAGCCACAACAACTAAAAGAACGACAAGCCCGATGAAAAGCCATTTGGATCCGCGCTTTCCTTTGGAAATAATCTTCTGTTTCTCGGAAAAAAATTCCTCTGGCATGGTGTGAACCCTACCTAAGGGCTTATGGGCGTCGGGTTTGATCGATCCGGAAACCGGATTATGAGGTTTTTCCATGATCGGTAGGGTTATTTAGTGGATGTATTTCCCAGTTCATCTAAGACATCCCGCAGAGCGCCAGGGCCATTAGGATTATAATTATTTTTCACTTCTTCGCCGTCGGTATAGCCATCGGCGTCGGTATCTTTATTCAGCGGATCGGTTTCGTAGACTTTCACCTCATCGTAATCGCTTAGATCGTCATCGTCTGTGTCGCTGGTGGCGCTCGATGTTCCAGCTTCGACTTCTTCGCTGTCACTTAATCCGTCAAAATCTGCATCCGCGGGTTTACCGGTATTCGTGTTGGCAGTGTTCGTGTTGAGATTAGCGTTAGTATTCAGATTACTATTAAGATTGCTATTCGTATTCACATTTTTATTCGTGTTGGTCGTTGTGTTCAGGTTCGATGCATTGGTCGCGCTCGTATTGATGTTGAGGTTACTATTATCATTGCTCGCGTTCTGTCCGGCGGAAAAATACAGAATCAACCCCCCGACAATTAACACCACAACCGCAATACCCATTAAAATCAACAACGCTAACAAGGGTCCGCGTTTATGCCTTTTTGGCTCCGGAACCAAGCCCCCGATTTGCGCTTCTACTGCGTTCACCGAGGCCAGCGGAGGCATACCCGCAGGTGGCATTTGAGGAGATGATGGCGTAGGTTGTGGTTGCGGTATGGCAGGCTCTGGGGTCAAAGGCTGCGGGGGCGCCACAGGCTGTTGAGGTGTAAGAGGTTGCGGTGCTGGCGGGTTGAGAGGCGCGCTGTCATCAAAAATATCTTCGGGTTGTTGGTCGGGCATAGAGATAAAGATAAGTAGTAAGTAATAAGTAGTAAGTAAATCTTTAAAAAAATTACTTATTACTTACCGCTTACTACTTACTGCTTGATTTTAAAGTGGCGAGTAGTCTCCATAAATATGCGACCCATCTTCATGGTACTCGGCTGTATAATTATAACACGAACAGACCGATGCGTTATAGGGCGCGCCAAAGTTACAGGGATTATAATCTCCGGTAATCCAATCGCCAGACGCCGGATGATCGTATTCTAAATTCCCAAACACATTGAACGTGCGTCGACTTGTATTATATTGATACTGCAATACATGCGAATCTTCCGGACAAGTAAATGTTTTACTTGCCGGATTCCAACAATTCCCTTCCGGGTCATAACCTTGCTCCACCAAACATTGCGTATCTTGATTGCTGAATTCATTAATCGGGTCTTCTTCTAATTTATGTCCCAAAGCATTGCCTAACGTGGCGTTCCACGACGACCATCTGCTTGTGCTGTTTTGCGGAATAAAGGTTTCCGTGTCGAGCGAGACAAATCCCTCGTTTTCCTCTTTATAATCCATGGAATATTTGCCAATGTCGCCTAAGGCTATAACACGGTCAAGATCGCGGCTGATTTTTTCTTTATCGTCAATCGCCACGTTTACATTAAAGAACAGGTTGGCCATCATTTGTTGGTAAATATTTTGTGTTACGGCATCGGCTTCTTCGGACACGTCGAACACATACATATTGGCGTACAATGTTGCTGGCGCGGATTCCTTTAAGTTGGTCGCGGTAATATAGGTGGTGCCAGAAACCACGGCCTGCGGGTAGGAATCCCGACGGGAAGCATTGCGGCTCGCGCTAATGTCTAGATTCTTTTCTGCCCACGCTTCGGGCGATAGGCGTCCTTCATTTTCATAAATCCGCACGCCAATGCCTCCTATGCCGCTTTGCGGAATAAACAACACATCGCGCAATAATTCATCGACGTTGTTGTCCGGCGTCACGGCATAATTATTTTGTTCGGCAACTGACGATTCCGGTTGTCCGCCATCCATACAATAAAATGTTCGCCAACCGGTTTCCGCATCTAAATAGTAATACGGTGGCGCGGTTGGCCACGGGTTATTACATACCGTCGAGGTCACGTTAATAATCCCATTCATCGTATCGCTGGCATCAATCCCTTTTGCGCTCACTGTCACGGTTTCGCTTCCTTGTTTCTGCTGAACCGTTCCTTTGGTTTCTTGCTCGCCTTGCGGCGCAACCACCACAATGTTGCCGACGCTTGACCAACCATAAGTAATGCCGCCCAAGGCATAGCCGTCTTGCGCATAGGCTTGAGCATCATAGCCATGTTGGTTTCCGCTAACCGGGTCAATATCTTCAGTGCAGATATCTAAAGCACATGTAAAAACGTCGCTCGTGCTTTCGTTTTCTATAATGTCACCGGATTCGGCATCTTTCCACGAGACAAATGTTTTTACATCGGCAATACGGCACGCCTGGCTTCCGGTTCCAAATTGAGACTGCACGGACGTTTCCATAGACATGCCTTTTTCCGAAAGCACACCGTTTGTCCCACCGGTAATTTTGATGCGGTAATTCATGCTTCCATCCCCAGAACGGAGATTATCCTCCGGTTCAAGGTAGACAACGGTATGCCGCGCATCCCCTTCGCCAATTTGTTGCGTGCGTAAATTAGTCTCTTCGGGACACGATAAATGGTCAGCCTTGGCTTTCGGAACAATCCAAGAAAAAAGCGTGTTTCGTGCGCGATCCCACAATGAAAATTCTGCGCCACAGTCTACCCCATGAATACGTGTGAGCTGAATATTTTCCGGCAAACTTGATGTGCGCATCACCTGATTAAACTCAATTTCGACAACGGCGTTGGTACACACATTCGTCGCGCCATTAGGTGGATTGATGCGTGTGACTTGCGGCGGAAATTGCGGATCCTCTTCGGAAACGCAGATACAGCTAGCCGTGTCGCAGGTTAATCCGGCATTGCATGTAATGAGCGGCGAACAGACCGGGTTCATAATACCGCACGCATCACCTTCATTGCCGCCAGCACGAACCGTAAAATCAACGGCATTACTTTGCTCGCCGCTTTGGATTACCCGCACATCTTGTTTTTCTTCCGACGCATTAGACGGCACCTGGCCTTTAATCAACGCATCGGCCCACTGGGTTAAAATCGCATCGCGTTTTTGCACGCCGTCATCAAATTCTACCCTGTCTTGCGCAACACCAAAACGAATACCGGTTAACGTAAATGGGGTTAACACCGGGCCTCTGTCCGGATCAATGGCGCATAACCCCGGGTAATCGCGGGTATTAACGATGAAGCTGTCTTGCGACGTGCTTTCAAATGCCGGATCGCTGTCATAAAACTCGGATCGTAATTTTAACGGGCCGGTTGTCGCGGTTTCGGGAATTTCTACCACCACTTGCGTATCTTTCCAATTATCATCGATGTCGCCGCAAAACGCCGGAAAAGGCGCTAACACGTTATTAGTAAAGTACACACTGCTGACGTCTTGTTGGTATTTTCCAAAATAACAGCCCCGCACCGTCACCAGGTTTCCAGGCCCGCCGTCTAACGGATCGAGCGCAGTAATTTGCGGCGCGCACTTGCCGATAGATTCTACACAGTCCCCAACGACGCCGCACGCATCGCAATCCGCATCCGACGAACAACCGTATAAATTCACAGCCAGTGGCGCGTCCCCATGCGCTCCGGTATTAATATCGGCAAAGAGCTGCGTGTTCCCTTCGGCAAAAAGCGATGTCACGCGGGCTTGGTTTTCTAGCGGGCCTTTTTGCGGAATGTCAACAACATTATCGCCAGCGGGGTCGAGCGTCCAATCCCAACTTTCGGTAGGGTCGGGCCGAAGCAACTGGCATGTTGTGCTGTCATATGGTGTTCCCACAAAACCTTTTTCTTCTTCGGCTTTTTTATAGGTATAACGGCTCGGGTCAATATCTACGGCATCGTATACACAGGGGTCGGAAGAATCCGATGTTTTAAAATGCCAATCGTACGCAGATTGCAAACCAAACCCTGCTTGCGATTGTACGTCCGTGGTTAACCGCACCTGATACCAATACGACGTGTCCAATGCCGAACCCGCCGGTGTCAGCGTAACCCCTTCGCCTGCGGGGTTAGTGGTCACGCTCAAACTATTTCCGGTTAAACTGCCGCACGTCAACGGATCAAAATCCGCGCCTTGATTGCATTTTTCCAAAATCACATTATTTTCATTGACAAGAGTTGCATCATTCATGTCCGTATTAAAAGTTGCATGCACCAAGGCATTCACACACACTCCTTGCGCATTTTTCTTGGGGTTGGGGCTGGGGAAAAGTGTTGCAGGACTCTCGCATGCCGTGCCTTCCAACACGCTCGGCGCGCTCACACATGTACAACTGCCGGTATAATCGCATAACTGCCCTTGGGGACACGATGCCCCTTCTTCGCACATAGGTGTTACTGGGTCGCCATCGCAACCAATGCCGCCGCCACACGGAGAAATATAATCCACGTGGTTACTTTCAATTTCTTCCTCAATCACCACCAGATCGTTCGAGCCTTCTTCAATGTTGTTGGTGATGGTTAAACGAATTTCTTTATCGTTCCAGGAGTCTGTGGCGTTTTCTTGATCGTTGACGGCGACGCGATCCTTTGGTCCATCGGAATTTCCGAATCGGAAACCGGTTAAGGTTGTTGCTTCGCCAGATAATCCGCAACCCGGATTAATGGCGCAGATTCCCGGGCCCAACGGTTCATCGGTATAAGTAAAATCGCGGCCATTACTGCGTCTGCCGTCTTCCCGCGTCACCTGAATGTAGACAAGATCGTTGATATTAAAACCCGCCGGCGCCTCGACAATAATTTGCGTGTCAGACCACGATGCGCACGGTAACGTTGCTAAGATTTTTGTGTTGTGATTGGCCGCATCGCGCAAGACAAAATGCACTTGGCCTTGAAGGGTGCCAAACGCGCTTCCTTTAATCGTAATAAATTGCCCAATGGGCCCGTGGTCAGGACTTAACCTGTCAATATGCGGGCTGTTCACCCAAAACTCCGATCCATTACTGCGCTCACCCGCAACCTCGACCGCAAGCTCCCCAGAAATTGCGCCACTCGACGCCCCACCACTTGCGGGAACGCCATGCAAGGTAATAACCGTGTCATCCCAATCGTTGATACCAATACACTCTGCCGCGTCAAAACCCACACCCGGAAATCCATTGGTCAAATTCATGCATTGCAAAGTTTGCGGTGAGACATTCACACTGCTGTTGAACACCACGTCGCCAAATAAACCAAAATTATAACCGGTAATGCGAACGGCTGTTCCGTCGTCATAAAGCCCCACATTCGGGTCAACGCTGTCTACCACGGGCTCGCATTGCGTGTCTTCGTTCGTGGTAAAAACCCAATTGGAAACGGGCGAGGTGGGGTAATCGGGAAACTCGGTTTGGTCTTTATCGCCATCTAAGAAATTGCCGCATGCGTCTTTGATGACATCGCTTTTTAGCGTGGGTTCGTAGGTGGTAAACGGCGTGTAGTTGCTTTTGGGTTTGTAGTCCACTTTATCGACATCGGGCACCTTGGGCGTGAACCCTGCGGCCAAAACCGGGGCAAGCTCTAACGCCGCGGTGTTTTTTAACGACAACACATCCATGGGTTCGTTAAACCAGGCTTGGATGGGTGCGGACAAACAGACATTGTTGCCCTCGGGACTACGTTTTTCATTGGTTAAATCGCCTAAGACAGTGGGCGGAATATCATCATCAAGCTCGCCGGTTGAAAATGTCCACGTATACTGGCCGCGCAAGGCTTGATTCCCCATGCTTTTCACTTCTGGCGTTAATGTCACGCGGTATTGGGTATTGGTGATCCAAATATCTTCTTCCACGACTTTAGGAATAAGCTGGGCATCGGCGCCATCGGTAAGGTATTTTTCCACAGCCAAGCGATCACCCTGACATGTGCCCGCGTTGCAGTTTCCGGATGCGCAATCACGATGCTCGGTACAGACTTGCCCAGCATCTTCCCCGCCTTCCACGCGCACATAAAAACTATTTTCGTTCAGCGTATTGGCATTCACGTCATCGCTAAAACCCACCTGCACAATGCGGCAGATCGGCACATTGGTTTCGCCTTCTTTAGGGGAAACCCATTCGACGCCGAACGTCGGGAATCCGCCGTCAGGAGGATCGTTGTCATTACCGCTATCCCCGGTAATATCACCAATAAGATCGATGACAAAAAACGTAATGGCCCAAGAAAGAAGAACAATGACTAGACCAATGACGGCATTGCGGATAATCAATTTGGCTTTTTGAACTTTTTCGTCGTTGCCCGCGGCCGTGAGCCACACAAACCCGCCGTAGATAATAAAAATCACCGCAACAATACCTAAAAGTCCCAGTGCCCATCGGACAATGCCAATCACCGTGTCTACAAGATCCGCGCTGGTTAAACCTAGGGTTCCAGAAACGTCTCGGAATGACACGGCCCATACCTGTGGTGCAAAAAAGAACGCGCTGGCAATAGCGGCAAGGGAAAAAACAAAACCAAAAAACATCATGAGCAACGTCGCGTATTTATGCTGACTTCTTGAATGTTTCTTTCCCGGTGCCTTCTTCACCATGGAGATGATGTTATGAAAATTTTTATTTCTGCCTTTTGACGTCGTTATTCTCTGGCTCTTGGCATTACCCCTCTCGGGTACAGTGTCGCCTCACTCCAGCGGTGAGGCGCACTTCGCCCTCGGCTTTCCGGCTCCGACGTACGTCGGAGACCAAGCCCGGAAAGCCTTCTGGAGCCCCTCGAGTGCTAAAGCCAAGAGCCAAAGATTACATGCATGAGATTTTTTGAGCTTTTGGCCTTTGGAGGGACTCTCGCAGGCGTCGCTAGCTTGGTCTCCGATGCTTTGATCGGAGTAGCGGCGCCGAGGGAGAAGAGGCTGAGCTCGCTGGAAGCGAAGACCTCTGTTCCCGACAAAGGACAGAAAGCGCAAAAAATCTCTTTCTTATTTTAACAGCTCCTGCACCACTGTTTTTACCCGTCCGCCATCTACCTGGCCTTTCAATTTTTGCATCGCAAGGCCCATGACCTTCCCCATATCTTTTACCGTCGTCGCACCGGTTTGCGCAATAATCTCTTGCACGGCTTTTTTCACTTCTTCGTCTGGCAATTCTTCCGGTAAATACGATGAAAGAACCGCGAGCTCGGCCGTTTCTTTTTCCACAAGATCGTTTCTTCCGCCTTGCGTGAAGGCATCAATCGCGTCTTTGCGTTTTTTCACTTCTTTTTTAATGACCGCCGCATAATCCGCGTCAGTTAACGTTTTGCCGCGGCCGTCGATTTCCGCATTCTTCATGCTCGAAATAAGCATACGCAAAACGCCCGCTTTTTCTGTTTCACGAGCCTTCAACGCCAAGGTTAGGTCTTTGTAAACACGCTCCCGCATGAAAAAATTATTTACGATCTTTTAGGACGTCTTTTATTCTGCGGACGATTCATTTCTTTTTCATCGATCTTGCCGATCTTAACCATGTATTGGTATTTTTCCCGTCTTTGCGTGCGGCGAATCGCATCTTTGCGCTTTTGACTTCTGTTCTTTGGTCGTGTATAGAATCGGCCATCTTTTGCGCGAATCAAAACACCGCTCTGCTGTACGCGTCGAGTAAATCTGCGCAAAAGACGTTCCACAGACTCTCCGTCTTTTCGTTTAACAACAACTACCATTGTATCGTCAACCCCTTTCTATATTTATAGAGATAATGATGACTTGAAAATAACATAAACACATCGGCGGGTCAAGTTTGAAATCGCTCACTTCAAACCACTAGCGCAAAACCCAGTTAACGATTAAAGTTTTGTCCTA
>CAZRYK010000029.1:7517-13240 GCA_964604315.1 uncultured Gammaproteobacteria bacterium | reverse complement strand
GATCCGTTGTTACTTTTTATACCGCTAGCTTCTTGTCTGCGCTATACGCTCAAGCAGTTTCAATTGAACTAAGCTATGCAAGACTTTTTTAATCTGTGATTGGGAAATTTTGCCTTTACAAAGTTTATGAATTTCTGCCACACTTAATGTCTCATGCGCACTAAATAAACGATAAATCTCTAATTGTTTTTCAGACAACAACTTTTCTGGCTGATCTTCTTCCATAATCTTTTTTGCTCTGGCAACCTGCTCACGTAGCGCTGTTAAAAAGTATTCTAACCAGGGCGTAATATCTTGATGATCTGTTTTATGATTCTTTTGGGTTGCCCTTAACGCTAAATAATAATCGACTTTGGTTTCCTCGATAATCTCGTCTAAAGAGACATACGGAACATAAGCATAACCGGTTTTTAGGAGCAACAAGTTGGTGAGCGCGCGGCTTAGTCTGCCATTGCCATCTTTAAAAGGATGGATTGCAAGAAATTCAAAGATAAAATTTGCTATCACGAGTAATGGGTGCACTTCCTCTGTTTTCAGCCGCTCATTTGTCCATGCTAAAATACTTTCCATTTGCGGCCGAACAAGGTATGGGGGCGCGGGGTCAAACAACACCACTTCTTCACCGTGCTTGTTCTTCATAACCACCGTGTTTGGCGCAGATTTATACTTTCCTTTATGGGATTGATCTTTGCTGGAAAAATGCAGTAAGATGGCGTGAAATTGCAATATCCAGTTCTCGGTCAACTTCAGGGTTGGCCAGTTATCAAAAATCCTGCCAATGAGATCGGCATACCCCGCAACTTCTTGTTCGTCCCTGCCTTTTGGCGCCTTTGCTTTGAGCCCACGTAAAAAACGCGCGATCTCCTCGTCTGTCATTTTGGAGCCTTCAATGCGCGTACTTGCCCCTGCAGACGTAATAATGACCCATTGCTTAAGACGTCCTAAAATTTGGGGGCTTAATCGTACGCTTCCTTGCCAAACGCCCTTAAACTCATCTATTTGAGCGATATTAGTGAGAACCCTTTGGGTCAGTTTGATGCGCTTGTTGAATGGATTGTCGGACATAAAAACGGATATAACTAACTATATCCAATAGTAGCCGATAGTATCCGAAAGATCAAGCATAGGAGACTAGCAGACAGCCCGTCAGCTGACAGTAAATAAACTAATCAGGATCCGACCTTCGGAAAGGTCGGATCCATCAGAGGTCGGATCCTTTTTAAGTAAACAGGTAATCTTTTTTCTTGCGCAAATAGGCAATCAACACAAGACCTAATGCCACCATTCCGATGCTGACATATTGCGCTAAGTTCAGTCCGTAAAAGTGTGGGTCGCTTCCCTGCCCGGTTGATTCGCGGGTGAAATCGATAAGAAATCTGCCCACGCCGTAGAGCATTAAAAACGCCACAACATAAAACCCGCTAAACCGACGGGGGTTTAAACGCCGAAACCAGGCGAAAGACAAAAAAATCGCCAACGCAAAAAAGCTTAAATACAACGCGGGTTCGTGGCGCACCGTGCCATCTATCAAAAATCCCCATGGCATGCTTGTCACCTTCCCTAAATGATCGTGAATCGCCACGCAACCTAAACGCCCAATAAATAATCCGGCCGGAAACGCAAACGCGTAAATATCGAGAATTTCTAAAAACGGCTGGCGCGCAATGCGAGTAAAAAGAGCGATTGCCGCCACGGCACCGAAGACTCCACCATACAACGCCATTCCGCCATCCCAAATGGCAAAAAGTTTTTCCGGATTTTGCGCTAACACCGGAAGTTTGTCGAAAAAATAAAAAATCCGCGCGCCGACAAGGGCGCCAATGCTTCCCCATATTCCGACATCGATGATCTTGCTGGGATCTTGCATGCGCCGACGATGCGCTTCTTCGTAGGCTGTTAACACCGCAACCACAATACCGGCGCCGACCATTATCCCCCAAAGGTGGATCGACAGCGGGCCCAAAGAGAAACTCACCGATGGAGTAAACTCGATCACGATTTTTTCACGCTGTTAAGAAAATAATCTACAAAAAGGCGTACACCAAAACCCGTTCCGCGGCGCGGTAAATATGGGTGCATGCTATGTTGTGTGGCGCTCGACGCGTCGATGTGCGTCCATGGAACTTTTTTGGCAAAGTGTTCTAAGAACGCGGCCGCGGTCATAACGCCAGCAAATTTTGGACCCATATTGTTTATGTCCCCGCCATAATGCCCCTTAATCATGCGGCGATATTCGTCAACCAACGGCAGTCGCCACAACCGTTCATACGTGCGGCCACCCGACGCCATAAGTTCTTCAACGGTTTTTTCGTCGTTAGACACCACGCCAGACATGACGTCAGAAAACGCGTACAAGCAAACACCGGTTAACGTGGCAATGTCTATGACGCGGCTGGGGTTGAAATTTTTCACCACATAGGCAATGGCATCGCCAAGGATTAAGCGGCCTTCGGCATCGGTATTTTCTACTTCGACCGCGGTGCCATCGTAGGCCTTCACAATACTTCCGGGTTTATACGCGGAACCGGAGATGGCGTTTTCTGCCAAGGGCATGGCACCGATGACGTTCACCGGAATTTTGAGTTCTGCCAACACTTTCATGGTTCCTAATACTGCGGCGGCTCCAGCCATGTCACAATGCATTTCTTCCAACATGCCGCCTTGCGACGGTTTTAAGTTCACACCGCCCGTATCGAACGTCACGCCTTTGCCGACAATCGCCGTTGTGTCGGAAGACTGCGGATCGCCGCGGTATTCCAACAGAACCAAGCGCGGCGCAAACTGGCTTCCCCGTCCCACCGCGGTAATAAGGTTCAGTCCCTTTTGCGCTAATTGTTTTTCGTTAAAAATAGTTGATTTAAGTTTATGCGTTTGCGCGATCTCTTTTGCGGTTTGAGCAAAAGCTTGCGGGTTCACGACGTCGCTATGATCGTTCACCAAATCGCGGGCAAACAAGGTTCCCGCAACCACGATTTGGGTTTGTTCAAAAATATTGCGCGCGTCTTTGGTTATGGCGGGCAAACAAAAACGCACGTCGGTAACATCGGCGTCGGCCTTAGACTTGGTTTGATATTTGTTGAATTTATAATGTGCCAAAAGCATGCCCTCGGTAACGCCAACCAATGCTTGTTCCAAGGTCAATCGGGGTTCTAAAAACGCCGGCACCAACACATCTGCGGTCTGAACACGCAAAGTACGCAATGCGGCAAGTACATGAGCAGAAGCAAGACGCACCGTATCTTGATGGATTTTTTTAAGCGGCCCCAAGCCTACCACTACCACAAGATTTTTGCCGCTACCGGGTGTAGTTAAAATCTGTTTTTCTTCGCCCGTGAATTTGCGATGGCTCATTTGCTGTTTTGTGGCGCGCAACACGCTGGGTGACAACATCTTTTTTGCGGCGTCGTCAAGGTGCACCTCTTTTCCGGACGTTGCAAAAAGCACGGTTGCATCGCGACCCGCGGCCCTACCAACTTTTTTTAGTGTGACATGAAGCATCATTTTTGGATTAAGGACTTCGCTTGAGTTTAACAAATAAACTTAAAAAAATAATGAGAAACCCGACGCCCAGACCGATGGCTATAATGACAGCAGTCGAAATGACGGAGTCTGCTATAGGTTCGGATGTTGTTAAATCTTCTTCCAAAAGAAAAGCAATGGGATCGCTTGACTGGCTGGTTTTGCCCGAAGTATCCGTAACGGCAACCGTAATGGTATGCTCGCCAGTTTCCAATGGCTTGTCTAAGGTATATTCCCATTTACCCTCGCTATCCGACAGCGTGGTTACGGTAATGGGGTCGCTACGAATTTCTAACGTGACCGTTGCATTGGGCAGAGTTTTGCCGGAAAACGTGATGGGCTCACCGCGTTGAAACGTGAGGGTATCTGTTACGGCATTTGCATTAACCGATGTGGACGATTGCGTTTCACTGCTAGCAGATTGTACCTCTGGCACCCCGTTTGCACCGGATAAAACAGTATAAGATGTTGCGCCAACTTTGACAAGGTCGAGCGTTGGCGGCTCGGGTGCTACCGAAGACGTTGTTGAAGTTTCAGAATCTGCGGTTTGTGATTTCGTAACTTCAACTTCTTCTGCTGTTTCTGTGTCCGAGGGCAAAGGTTCACCGTCTGTAGTTGGTGACAGTACGTCTTCTTGTGCATCTTCGGGGTCGTCTGCCGGCACTGGCGTGGTGGTTACGGGTTGATCTTCGCTTGGTATTTCATCGCCTTGATTTTTTTTAACGGGTGTTGATTCTTGAGGAGCCGCAACTTCGGTTTCTGATTCGGTTCTTTCGGTGTTTGATTCTTCCTCTGGTTCATTCAATTCTTCCGGCGGTTCTACGGGTTGTGCTTCGGGTTCTTCTACGGCATTCACAACCAGCGTGCCGCGCATACCCGAATGCCCGGACCCGCAGGACACGTTACAAAAAAACGAAAAACTTCCGGTTTTGCTTGCGGTAAACGTCACCGTTGTGGTTTGGCCGGGCGATAATGTTTCGCTCACGCCAAAATCGGGAATGCTGAAGCCGTGCGTCACGTCCGAACTCGTAACGTTCAGCGTAACACTATCCCCTTCATCTACCGTAATCGTCGATGGGGTGAATTGCCATTGTTGCGCGGTGATGTTAAACGTCTTTGTTGAGGAGCCTAAAATGAGCACTTTGTCTTGCGACGCGGCTGAAGCGTTAGGAAGCTGTGGGGTTTTTTGTTGAAACGATGCCCATTGGAAACTGGCAAACCCTGCAAGAACAAGGAGCCCAAAGGCAATGAAAATAGAATTTTTCATAAAATAATTATTGAAGCTTTCGCACGAGCGATTCCCAAACTACCAAAGGCAGAACGCCCTCAATCTTTTGGCCATTCACAAACCATGTTGGAGTTCCGCGGACGCCGGCCGCAACCGCGTCATCGACATCGGCCTGAATCTCTGCTGCGTGTTTTTTAGTATTGTAACAATTTTTAAAAATGGTCGCGTCCAAGCCCACTTGTTGCGCGTAAGAAAACAGCGCGGATTCGGACAGGTCGGATTGATTTTGATAGAGCTTGTCATGGTATTCCCAAAAACGATTTTGATCTTCGGCGCATTCGGACGCTAACGCCGCGTTTGCGGCATTGGGGTGTGTGGTGGTCACGGGAAAATCGCGGTACACAAAATAAATGTCATCCGGATATTTCAACATGAGCTCGCGAATAATCGGGTAGCTTTGCCCCGAGTACGGACATTCAAAATCTTCAAATGCCACGATGGTAATGGGTGCGTTGGGATTGCCTAAACTTGGGTCGTCGTCTGCGGATACTTGAACAATATCCCCAACGCGGGTCGATGATGTGTCTTGAGATTTGGTGAACTCGGATTGAAACGCCGACACATCGAGGTCTTCATTTTGCATACCGGTGAAGGCTTCCCACACCAGCCAACCAAAAATCCCTGCGGCGATGAAAATAAAACCCACAATGACTAAAATAATGATACCGCTGGGTTTCGCATACCAAGGTTTGGGACGCGCAGGAGTTGGAAGCGGGGCCGGGGTAGATGAAAAAGCTGTTTCCATGGAGAGCTATTTTTGTAATCAGCTCTTTGATTATAACACAAATCAACGATTAGCTAATAGCTTCCCGTCGCGATCAGCTTGTCGTTCGGAGTCACGCATTGGATGCTCCGCCGAGTGACTCCTTAACGCCAATCTGATCGCTCTTATTTACTGTGTCACTGACTGCTGTCA
>CAZRYK010000029.1:0-7507 GCA_964604315.1 uncultured Gammaproteobacteria bacterium | reverse complement strand
TGTCAGCTGATTTAAGACTGAAGCATTTGATCCACCGCGGATTTGATTTGTGCGTAAGGAACCGCGCCGGGAATCAAGACTTTTTCACCGGTTTTGTTGTTGATCAAAATATTGCCGGGAGTGCCGGTAACGCCCGCTTTTTGACCTTCCAGTAATCCGGCTTGAACTTTTTGCGCAAATTCCCCGCTGGTTAAACACGTGGTAAACTTTTCTTTGTCCAAACCAACTTCGGACGCAAGTGTTGGTAATTCTGTTTCAGAGATGCGGCCGGTTTCAAACATTTTGTCGCCCATGGCCCAGAACGCGTCGTTACCGCCTAATTTTGCCGCGCACTCGCTCGCTTCAGCGGCTTTTTGCGCGTTTTCGTGGAAGCTTAACGGAAAGTGCCGCAATGTCCAGTTGACTTTACCCTCGTAGGCGGACAAAAGCTGTTTTGCCGTGGGGTGGAATTTTTGGCAATACGGACATTGAAAATCCGAGTACTCAATAAGGGTGATTTCTGCATCTTTACTACCACGCACAAAATCCGAATCTTTCAATGGCACAACATCCCCAACTTTGGGCTGATTGGCATCGGCCGTGCCAGCGTTGTTTCCAGCAACGTCATCGGCGCCTAAGACTTCCACATTACCCGTGGTGCCGGAATTACCCTGAACATCGCTTAAACCCGAGGCTAACAAGATGACAAAACCCACCGTACCTAAAAAAAGAACTCCGCCAACGAGCCCGCCGACAAAAGCAAACTTCGCCGGGATCATGCTCCATTGAAAAGGTTGCATTTGAGGCGCTTCATAAGGGGACGATGATATCTTGGGCATAGAAGAATGTGTTTTTATAGTTTATTTACGGTATCGTTTAATGCATAAAAAGTCAAGGCGAGTTGTCAACATGACAAATGCGTTCGAATTGCAAAGCGCAAACAATGTTTCCGTCACGCGTGTCAAAGATGCGAATATTGCGTTCCTTTAGGCGTGCGACAACATCCGCATGCGGATGGCCGTATGGATTATCGACGCCGGCGGACACAATAGCCATGGAAGGTTGAACGTGATCTAAAAACGCTTCGCCGGTGGACGTGTGGCTCCCATGATGCCCAATCTTAATAACGTCTGCGCGCAAATCCGGGTACGACTTTATTAATTCTTGTTCAACTTTTACGGTGGCATCCCCCATTAATAAAACGCGCAATGTGCCCATTGTGACAAGAAAGACAAAAGAGGTGTCGTTGCTTTCTTTGCTTTTTAGGTCTGCCGATGTTTTGGGGTAGAGCGTGTAAATGGTCATGCCGCCGGTTGCAAACGATGGAGGAAGGGTGGTGGCCACGTTGCGTTGCGCAAGTTCTTGAAAAAAGATGGTGTCATTTTGCACGCCATTCATGTACAGCGTTTGGTTGGCAAAACAATCACGGATGTCAATAAACCCCGCAATGTGATCTTTGTCTGGGTGGGTTGCAATCATTAAATTTAGATTGCGATGCAGAACAGGAAGAAAATCCGAAAGCCGATGAACAACACTCGTGTCCGGGCCTGCATCAATAAGAATGTTTTCATGGGTTTGTGATTGTAGGAGAATCGCGTCGCCTTGCCCAATGTTTAAAAAAACGACGCGATCAAACGGGCGCAACCAAAAAGCATACTCGCGTGCAACTAAGGCAACCGCAATTAACATGACGGCGAGGTAAATCTTTTTGTGTTCAGCTTTTTTTGTGATAAAATGCATATATGTCCATGATGAGTCCTCTGTTATATAAAGTGTGCACGCTTGAGCGCGGCAAACTCACGATTCTTGATGAGGAGAAATTTCGCCGCCATACGATTTCGTCGTTAGCGTACTTTGCGGTTTTTGCGACGGATGCGGCGGTGCGCGATACCGCGCGGTATATTATTCGTGTTGCGGCGCGCCAACTTGGCGCCTACCCCGCGTCAATAGACCCGTTGTATGCGTGGATTGCCAAGCGCGGACATTTAGGTTTTACGGTTCCCGCATTTAATGTGCGAGGTTTGGCCTATGATTTTTCGCGGGCGATTTTTCGGGAAGCGATAGAGGTCAATGCCGGGCCGTTTATTTTTGAAATCGCGCGCGGCGAAATGGATTACTGCGATTTATGGCCCGAGGAATTTGCCCCTATGGTGCTGGCCGCGGCTTTGGCAGAAAACTACCATGGTCCGATTTTTTTACAGGCAGACCACACCCAAGTGCATGCGGATCGTTTTTTTAAAGAAGAAACGCGGGGTGCGGAATTGCAGAGCATGGAAGAGCTGATTGCGCGCGCCATGGAAAATGACTTTTATAATATTGATATTGACGCCTCGACCGTGGTGGATCTTTCTCGACCGTCGATTCTGGAACAACAGCGGGATAACATTGTGCTTACCGATCACTTTGCGCAAATGATCCGCAAAGACGAGCCGCATGGTGTTTCTGTGTCGATTGGCGCCGAGGTCGGAGAGATCGGGCGAAGCAATACCACCGAGGAAGAATTGAAAACGTTTTTGCACGGATTCCGCGAAATCTTTCCGCATGATCTTCGGGGGTTGAGCAAGATTAGTGTTCAGACCGGTTCGTCCCATGGCGGGGTGGTGAATCCGGATGGCAGTTTACAAAAAGTGGATATTGACCTTCATGTGCACCATGCGCTTTCCCCTCTTGCACGGATTTTTGGGTTGGCTGGAACGGTGCAACATGGAGCATCGACTTTACCAACCGTTATGTTACCGGAATTCCCTGCCAATGAATGTTTAGAAATTCATTTAGCCACAGGTTTACAAAACGTGATTTTCCATAATGCGGATTTGCCGCAAGATTTTCGGGAACAGATTACCGAAGAACAAATGACGATGTTAAAGAACGAATGGAAAAAAGAATGGACGCGAGATCAGTTTTTGTATAAGACGTTGAAAAAAACATGGGGAACATTTAAAGAAGAATGGTGGCATTTGGACATGTCCGTGAGGGAGAGCATTGGAAAGGACTTGCGCGCTACTATTAAAGAATATCTTGAGAAATTGGATATGCACGACACGCGCGATTGTATTGATGATCATATTCCGAAAGTGATAACAGAAGTATCGATGCCGGAGAATTTGTTAGATATATAAATTTGCTATCTCTGCCTTGTGGCTTCGCCTCTCTCGGATACGGTGTCGATCCGTTCCAGCGACGGATCGCACCTCGCCCTCGGTCGCCTAAGGCGACCTTGTCTGGAGCTCCTCGAGAGCCAAATCCCCAAGGCAGAGCAAAGAAGCGATCGGATTGTTGCTAAGGCGACACTCGCCGGAGTTACGTACCGTACGGTACGTAACGGAGGACACCAATGCGTGGCGCCGTGTAACAAGCCGATCGCTTATGTAAAGCTGACGGCTGTAATTAGAGTTTTCCAAGGAACAGAATGGTATCGCTGATGAGGGATAGGGGGAGCCATGCCAGGAGGACAAAAGGTTTTGCAAGGGTTGGGGAGATGGCTCCGACCACCAATGCAATAAAACCGGTTCCCATGGCAATCGGCACAAGACCTAGAACCAGAGGGTTTACCAGAAGACTGCGTGCTGACCAGGTGTGAAAATAACTCCATGAAAGCGGTAGTGTTGCAAACGACGCGGCAAATGTAGTAACAAGCGACTGGCGCACACCCAAGGTTTCTGGAACTTTCTGAAAAAGCCGTTCCAAAGGTTGGGTGAATATAATGAGACCCAACGTCGCGGCAACAGAAAGTTGAAATCCAATATCGTAAACCAAAAGATACGGATCGATCATGAGCATGGCGGCGCAGGCAATAACAAGCAAACGCAAAGGTGATGCACGCCGCCCAATGACACGCGCAAGCGCGGTTAGCCCTCCCATAATTCCGGCGCGGATAATCGACGGTTCGAGCCCCGCGAGGAGGGCAAACAAAAAAATAAAAACGACGACGACCAACAGTGTTGCACGAGGGCCGCACCGACCGCTCAACATTTTAGTGATCAACGTCATTAAAATGGTAATATTAAAACCCGACGCCACCACAATATGACTGGTGCCGGTTTTGCGTAAGGCCTCGTCCCATTCGGGTAACGTACCTTGCCGCGCGCCAAGCAACATGCCTAAAAGCAAAGAGTTTTCCGGTTCAGGAAAGAGTTGTTGGGATACATGAACCATCCCCTGTTTTGCGCCGAGAAGCGTTCGAAAGAAACTTTCTTCTGTGCCAACGATCGTGACGCCGGGATACCAACATACACTAAAAACCTTTTTCGCTGATAAAAATCGCGCATAGTCAAAGCCTTCAATGTCCGTTGATGGCCGTTGAAGTTTACAGTGAAACGCAACTTTGTCTCCATAGCCAAGACGCGGCAGAAGCGGCATGTTCAGGAGTACCCGACCACGAACGTTTGCATCACGAACATCGACAATCACCTTTTGATGATCAAGACGAATGTCGGGTTCTTGGGAAACCACGGCATTAAAGGCGATGCTTTGTCCCTCATAAAACGCCACATCGTTTTGCTTTGGGGTCCGTGGATAAAGAATAGTGAAAACCGCAACGCCCGCAAACCCCGCAACCGCAAGCAGAAAAAATTTTGATCTATACATAAAGCAACCTTCGGATTCGAAGGACGCCACTATCATTATACCATAACCAGCAGTCAGCTGTCAGTTTTACGTAAGCGATCCGCTTGGCGTTCGTCGTCACACATTGGTGCCCGCAGGCAGAGTGACTCCTTAACGCCAATCAGATCGCTTCCTATTCTGCCTTGGGGATTTGGCTCTCGAGGAGCTCCAGACAAGGTCGCCTTAGGCGACCGAGGGCGAGGTGCGATCCGTCGCTGGAACGGATCGACACCGTATCCGAGAGAGGCAGAGCCCAAAGGCAGAAAAATTATTACTGACTGTTATCTACTGACAGCTGATTTCCCTTCTTCCATTTCAAATACGCCTCAATAAAATCCTGCAAGTCGCCGTTTAACACGCTTTCCGGATCTGCTGTTTCAAACTCTGTGCGATGATCTTTCACCAATTTATACGGATGCAAAACATAACTGCGGATTTGATTACCCCACACGGCTTCATTGTATTCCCCGCGCAGTTGCGCTTTCACTTCTTCCCGCTCTTCTTCTTGCAATTTCTGCAACTTACTTTTGAGCATCTTCATGGCAAAGGCTTTGTTCTGATGTTGCGATCGCTCATTTTGACTACCCGCAACAATGCCCGTAGGAATGTGCGTAATACGAACCGCAGAATCCGTGGTATTCACCGACTGCCCGCCATGGCCCGAAGACCGAAAGGTATCGATGCGCAAATCTTCATCGGCTATAACCATGTCGTCATCATCGCTTAGTTCGGGCAAGACCTCTATAAGCGCAAACGATGTATGCCGCATGCCTTCGGCGTCGAACGGCGAGATGCGCACCAACCGATGCACACCGTTTTCCGATTGCAAATTTCCATAAGCGTAACGGCCTTCAATATGCAAGGTAATACTTTTTAAGCCGGCTTCCTGCCCGCGCGATTCATTGGTGGCATGCGCACGGAAACCTTTTTTCTCGCAATACCGCAAAATCATGCGCAACAACATTTCTGCCCAGTCTTGTGCATCCACGCCACCGGTGCCCGCATGAATGGACAAAATCGCATTATCCGCATCGTGTTTTCCGGACAGCAACACCACAAATTCGTTTTGCTGAAATTTTTCTTTGAGTTCTTCTGTGCGTTTTTCTATATCTTCCGTAAGCGAATGGTCATTTTCTTTGTGTGCCTCGCGCGCCAAATCTAACAACTCGTCGACTTCGGTTGCCATTGTTTGCCACAGTTCTATTTCCGAGCGTAAATGTTCGGCTTCTTTTGTGACAGTTGCGGCGTTCTCGCGATTATTCCAAAACGCACCATCCTGCATTTCTTTTTCCAGCAGTTGCAGTTTGGCCGCCATGCCTTCAACCCCTAAAATTGCGCGCGTCTTTCTTACCTTTTCTGCCAATGCAGAAAGTTCAGCAATCAGTTCTTCCATAGAGCTCATCTCAAAAATAATCTTCCGGCCATTTTAGCCCCATTTGGCCTGCAACACTTTCAGGACTCGCCGAAATAGTACCACTATTCCTCCTCGTCCTTCAAGTGTTTCGGCTCAAATGACATCTAAAATGCCTTGAAAGCTATTTTTGAGATGAGCTCTAATTACGTGGTGGAAACACCAAACTCCTGAAGTGTGGCTTTAAGGGTAAGGTCTTCGCCTCCGCGATGAACTTTCAGCGTAATTTCTGTGCCCGGCGTGTAGCGTTGCAATTCACGAGCTAAACTGTGTTCGGCATCAATCGGCCGATCGTTGATGGCTAAAATGACATCGCCATCTTTAAGGCCAGCTTTTTCTGCCGGACTGTTTGGAGTAATCGCCGGACTTGCATCGGAACCCTCTACAATCAACGCGCCATTTTCAACAGACAAGCCGCGTTGTTTGGCAATCACCGAAGTGAGCTCGACATAACGAACACCCAAGAACGGCTGAATAATGCGCCCATTTTCTTGCACACTTTTGATGGCGGTTTTCGCCGCGTTAATAGGAATGGCAAAACCAATAAGTTGGCCTTCGCGACTTACCGCGGTATTCACTCCCACCACTTGACCCGCAAGATTTAACAGCGGCCCGCCCGAGTTGCCCGGATTAATGGCGGCATCGGTTTGAATGACATTATCAATGATGTCCAAATCGCCACTGGCGTCACTGCCTGCGGTAATGGTGCGATTCAAACCACTGACAATGCCTTGGGTAATGGTGTTCTGAAATCGGCTTAATGAGTTCCCGATCGCAATCACAGTCTGGCCGGCTTTTAAGGTGTCGGAATCCCCAATTTCCACGACCGGCAGATCTTTCGCTTCCACTTTAATAAACGCCAGATCGTTGACCGGATCAGTATCGACCGTTTTCGCATCATACTTTGTGCCATCGGCCAGCACCACGGTGTATTTTGCTTCGGCATCGGACACCACATGTTTGTTCGTTAAAATCAAACCGTCCGAAGAAATAATAAACCCGGTGCCACCGCCCACTTCGGTTTCTTCGGTTGGCGCAGACGGATCGACAAAGCCAAAAAACGGATTCACAATTTTGGGCAAATCCTTACTGATGACAATGCTCACGACTGATGGCGACACGCTGTTGACTACATCGACGGTTGCGGATTCTTCGGTTACGCTTAACGTGCCTTTCGCTAAAATGGCGTCGGTTGGACGCTCGGTCGATTCTTGGTTGAGCGTTGGAAAAAACGTGTTCACTAGCTTTTCACCCAAGCCCCCAGAAAGCGCACCGGCAACTCCGCCTGTTACGCCGCCAATAATAAAACTCACCACCACGGCCATTCCGACAATACCTGTTTTTAAGGAAGGGGTACGTTGTTGTTCGTTGATCATAAATTTTTCTCTTTAAGGGTGAAGTAATAATATCGTCGGTAACCCGTTACAGACATAATGATTGTACAAAAAAACCGCTACCTTGCCAAACCCGAATCCCTAAACCTCCCAAATAACGCAAAAGCGCATATACTGA
>CAZRYK010000028.1:0-14875 GCA_964604315.1 uncultured Gammaproteobacteria bacterium | reverse complement strand
TCTGTGGGCGTGTGATTGGCCTTGATAAAATAATCGTCGGCGCCGAGCTTCTTTCCTTTTTCAATATCTTGATCTTGGCCAAGGTTGGTGAGCAAAATCACCGGAATATCTTTGGTTTCGTCTTTTTTGCGCAATTCTTTCAGCGCGGCAAAACCATCCATCTTGGGCATGATGATATCTAAAAGGATGACATCGGGTTTTAATTCCCGTGCCATTTTTACCCCTTCGGATCCGTTTTCGGCCTTATGAACGTCAAATCCTTCGCGGCCGAACTTTGCGCTATACATATCGCGCAAGAGGATATCGTCCTCGACCAAAAGAATCTTTTTGGCATCTGCCATAGCGTGCAACATTTAAGATAGTATTATTGTAGTAAAAGTTGCGAAAAAAGTCAAATCGTGGGGTGACGGTCTTTCCACTCGTGCGATTGTTCATACGCATACGCCACGCGCAGAACGGTTGCTTCGTCGAACGCTTTGCCGATGATTTGCAGACCAATAGGAAGGCCATCTGCAAATCCACAGGGAACGGAAATAGCTGGAACGCCTGCAATATTCGCCGGGCATGTGAAAATATCTGCCAAGTACATTTTGACCGGATCGTTGACGTTTTCACCAATCCCAAAAGCGGTTGTGGGCGCGGTTGGGGCAATTAAACAATCCACGGTTTTGAACACTTCCTCAAAATCGCGGCGAATCAGTTCTCGCACCTTTTGCGCTTGCTTATAAAAAGCGTCGGCATAACCGCTCGATAGCACAAACGTGCCAATCATAATGCGGCGTTTGGGCTCGGATCCAAAACCCGTTCCCCGCGACGTAATATAGGTGTCCCATAATCGCGATATAGCGCTTTGCGGCGAATCGTTTTTTTTGAAAATAACTTCGTCAGGATTTTGCGCGCGCAATCCATAGCGTATGCCGTCAAACCGCGCAAGGTTTGCACTCGCCTCGGCAGGCAAAATCACATAATACGCAGGCACAGCGTACTTTGTATGCGGCAAACTCACCTCGACCATCTTTGCGCCGGCGCGTTCTAAATCATCAATAGCCTGGCGGACTGCCCGCTCCACATTTTTATCTGTGCCATCCACAAAATATTCTTTGGGAATGCCGATTTTTAATCCATCAACGCCTTTGGGTAATGCATCAAGGTAAGACGGCACGGGGTTAGGAACCGATGTCATATCGTTTTCGTCCTGGCCCGCAATAGCTTGCAAAACAATGGCGGCATCTTCCACGGTTTGGGTTAAAGGCCCAGCCTGGTCAAAACTGGAACACAACGCAACCAATCCGTAACGCGAGACTCGGCCGTAGGTGGGCTTCAGGCCGACAATGCCACAGAAACTTGCAGGCTGCCGAACCGACCCACCGGTATCCGTGCCAATAGCATACGGAACCAAATCAGCGGCAACCGCGACAGCCGAACCCCCACTAGAACCCCCCGGAACTTTTTTGGGGTTCCACGGGTTTTTCACAATGCCATACGCTGACTGCTCATTACTCGCCCCCATAGCAAATTCATCGCAATTGTTTTTGCCAACCATAATCATGCCTTGATTCTTAAGACGCGTAACAACCGTGGCATCGTAGGGCGCAATATAGCCTTCCAAAATTTTCGACGCGGCCGTGGTTTCGACTCCTTGCGTTAGAATAACATCTTTTATCCCCGCAGGCACACCTTTTAATAAAGGATCGTTTTCTGTTATGGTTAATTTTTCAGCCTCTGCCAGGGCGCTTTCTTCAGTGACGGTTAAAAACGCATTCAGTTCGGGGTTGTGATCATGAATACGTTGCAAGGATTGTTTGGTGGCGTCAAGCGGAGTTGTTTCTCCGTCACGGTAGTTTTTGGCAAGTGCAGCAATGGTCATAAAATCGCATCAACTTTAAGCGAACGGTCTTTGCTGTCCGGAAAGGCGTTAATAAGATCGTCGGTGTTCTCACAATTTTTTATGCTGTCTTCCCGTGTCACGTTTTGAAGAGTGGTGGTGTATTGCAAGGCGTCAAGTCCTGACACATCACATTTTTGCAAGTCGCTGACCAGAGTCAAGATATGCGACAACTCTTTTTGGTATTGGTGAACCTCCTCTTCTGTTAAACGCAGACGGGCGAGTTTTGCTAAATGGTAAACGGTTTCTTTGGTGATTTTCATGCTTTCTATTCTAACCTTGAGGACGCCTTTTGGCAATGCCGTATTATTCTCAAAACAAATGCGACATAGGATATAATTAGTTGGCGCTTAAACACATTCCGAGCATTCGCACAGCTCGACCATACAAGAAGAATGAACAAGCCTACATAGAACGCTTTAATGGCATCTTACGGAAAGAATGTGTGGGATACCTCACTTACAAGAAAAAGGATCTTCTCGCTCTTCAACAAAGAGTCAATGATTACTTGATCTACTACCACACGAAACGACCCCATCTTTCCCTCAATATGCAAACACCCAAAGAATTCGCTATGTCGCATTTGACATGAGAGAGAACGAATGCTTGACAATAAATAGCTTTTCTCGTAGCATACAGCACGGCTAGCCTCTGGCGTGGGACCTACGGCCTCCCACCTCCCCCACGCTCGGGGGCTAGCCACCAATATGCCGGGTGGAAACCTCCCCCACCCGCCAAGGGACCGCGCCCCGCCAAATAAGCGCGGTCCCAACCCCGTGCCGGTCGTAGGTAGTAAGCTTGGCGACTCCCCCGCGTCGCCAGCTGAAGAGAGTGGGCCTCTGCCCCTCTACGACCGGCCGTCAACTCCCTGCTGTGTGCTCCATTTGTGAGCAACGCGGGGTAAAAAAATGGTCGGGGTCTGCTAATAACGCGACCGCACTCCCCGCAAGCGGACCCCGACCACCCTTTCGCACCCCCACGGGTGCACGAAAACCGGCCGGAGGCACAGGTAAGTCTACCGCGCAATCCTAGGCGCACATGTAGCACTGCTCCTCCGGCCGACTCTCCCCTCTAATGCTAAAAGAGGTGTTTTGTTGTTTCAGCTGTCAGCAGACAGCGGTCAGTAATAAAAAAAATTAAACATTCAATCATCTGTAGACTGAATACTGACAGCTGACTGCTGATTTATTTTTAAAGAACACCCTTGCCCCCAGCTTCAACCTGCCACCAGGTTGAAGCTCGTCTAAAGGGTGCTCCGAAAAGTTTATATTTTCTTCAAAAACGCTTGCTCGGAAAGAATTGTCACGCCGAGTTTGTTGGCATTATCATATTTTGACCCCGGGTTCTCGCCTGCCACCACAAAATCGGTTTTGCTACTTACGCTACTGGAAACCTCACCACCGAGTGCGCGAATTTTTTCTGTTGCTTGTTCGCGCGTTAACGACGAAAGCGTACCGGTTAAAACAAACGTTTTGCCGGAAAACTTTCCTTTGGCGCGCGCTTCTGGAACCTCTAACCGCACGCCAACGGTATCGAGCTTTTGAATGAGTCGGCTAAAAAACGGTTCATGGACATCTTTTACAATACTTTGCGCAACCACCGGACCAATGCCTTCAATATTTTCCAAAGTCTCTGTTGTCCACCTTTGTATTTCTTCTAACAAGGTTTTGGGGCGCTCTAACCGTTTGCCCACCAATACGTTCACCAGCAAAAAGGCGGTTTCCGAACCCACGTGCCTCAAACCTAATCCGTACAAAAATCGATGCAACGGAATAATGCGTCTTTCTTGAATGGCGGCAATTAAATTGCAAGCGGATTTTTCGGCAAAACGCTCCATGGGTTCTAGGTCTCCGGCGATTAACGTATACAAATCCGACACATCGCGCACTAACCCAGTGTCTAATAATTGATCCACAATCTTGGGACCTAAACCGTCTATGTCTACTGCGGCTTTGGACACAAAATGGTAAAATTGCTCGCGCGTTTTGGCGTTGCATTGTTTGTTAGTGCAGTAATGCGCCACCTCTCCATCTTTGCGCTTCACGGGCGCGCCGCAAACCGGGCAGTTTTTGGGCATGACAAACGCCTTTTCTTTTCCAGTGCGCAAACCCTGTAACACTTTGACAATGTCTGGAATTATATCGCCAGCTTTTTGAATAATCACCGTGTCGCCGAGTTTTAACCCCAGCCGCGCGATTTCATCTTGATTGTGCAGAGTTGCGCGCGACACCGTTGTGCCAGCGACTTTCACCGGACGCAGAACGGCAACTGGTGTTAACGTACCAGTGCGCCCCACTTGCACCTGAATTTTTTCTACCACGGTCGTCGCTTGCTCGGCCGGGAATTTATAGGCAATCATCCAGCGTTCGGATTTGCCCACACTGCCTAACTTTTTTTCGTAGGCAATGTTGTCTACCACCACCACGGCGCCATCGGTCATGTACGGTAATTGCGTACGGCGCTGTTCCCAATGCGTTAAAAATTTCTGCACGCCGGCTAAATCTTTACAGCTTTCTGTTTCCTGGCTGGTTTTAAAACCCCATTCCGCTAAAATGCGATGCACATTGGCATGGGTTTTTTGACCTACATCGGTAAGGATTTCAAAAACAATACAATCCAGACGGCGATTGGCAACGGCCTGGGGGTCTAGCTGGCGAACGGTACCCGCGGCTAAATTGCGGGGATTCGCATACGTCGTTTTATTCTGTTTTGCCAACTGCGTGTTAATTTTTTCAAAATTTTTTTTGGAGAGTAAAATTTCTCCGCGCACTTCAATAATTTTCGGGTCCTCTTTTCGCACCTTAATACGCAATGGCAAAGATTCCACGGTACGCAAATTTTGTGTAACGTCTTCGCCCGTACGGCCATCACCGCGCGTGGCGCCTTGCACAAAAACGCCGTTTTCGTACCGCAACACCACGGCCAAGCCATCGTATTTCAGTTCGGCAAAATACGAAAATTGCGCTTGAGGAAGCAGACGTTGATTGCGCGACTGCCATTGTTCTAAATCGTCATACGCAAATGCATCTTCTAAAGACAAAATGGGTTTGGTGTGCTGAACTTTAGAAAAGGTGTCTAACGGTTTGCCGCTTACCCGCAGACTGGGCGAATCCGGCGTAAGAAATTGCGGAAAATGCTTTTCCAAATCCGCCAGTTCTTTTTTTAAACTGTCGAGCGCCGCATCGGAAATTTCCTGTTTATCTAAAACATGATATAAATACCGGTGATGCTCGACTTCTTTTTTGAGTTTTTCTATGCGTAATTGTGCTTCACGTTTTGTCATATGCGATCAACAACTTTTCTTTCTTTATTAGCGATCCTTTTTATTGCGGCGATCGCGGGCGTCGGGACGTGGATTTTCCGCGATACGGCGCGGTTTGATAATCTCCGTGAAAATTTTGCGTCTCTGCAAAAGGAGGTGAAAGACGCGCAAACCAAACCCCGCTTTTCCTTTATCGTAATAGGTGAAAGCGAAGGCGTCAATCCTGTTTTAGCTCGCATCGTTGAAGAAGCCAATAAAAGTAATGCTACGTTTGTGATGCATGTGGCAGATATTACCGCCGATGGATCTGATGCGTCCTACCAAGCGGTGAAGGCGGAAATGGATAAACTGACCATTCCTTATTATATGGTTGTGGGGAATAACGATCTGGATGAAGAAAAAAAGACCGCGCGGTTTGAAAAGTATTTTGGTTCGCGGTACCAATCGTTTGATTATGATAATGCGCATTTTGTATTATTAGATAATTCCTTACGCACCATGGGTTTTGATGACGAAGAGCAAGCGTGGCTGGATTCGGACCTTGCGGAAAACACGCAACCCTTTACGTTTCTTTTTTACCACCGCTCGATTAAAACGCCCTTAGAAAGTTTAACCGGCGATGATGAAACGCCGGTGTCGCGACGAAACAACACAGACACGTTAACGATTTTAGAAAAGTACACTATTGAACATATTTTCAGCGCACATGTACATGTGTATTTTCCGTACAAATTGGTAACGCCAAGTGGAAAAGAATTGAACGTCACGATTACTGGCGGAGGCGGCGCAACACCCCACGAACGCTTAGGTGGTGAAAAATTAAAAGACTACCATTATTTAATGGTGGATGTTTTTGACGACCACGTAGAGATTAACAAAAAAGAAATTGTGCTTTAGCAACTGTCAAACACTCGGTGTTGGACAAATATACTTAGCAAACGAATTATACACGAATGCGAATACCCGTTTTTTTGATTTCGTGAACAAGCGATGTTTTATCCTTAAAATCACGTGGGTGAAACCCTACCGGCTCCACTCGTGAACCGTAACGCTCCGATCGTTTACGCCAAAGGTACTGCAGTGCGTCAAAAGCGTCCGTAAAATCCCGTGAAACAATACAAACGTCAATATCACTCCATCGATGTTGTGTTCCCTTGGCGTATGAACCAAAAAGAATAACAGAATCAATAGGAAGATTATCGTCGCGAAGAATGCGAACATAATCGTGAATCTCTTTTTTTACTCTTTGGGGTATTTTCCTTTGAGCCATAAAACTAATTCCTTTGAGATTGTAAAATATTTTTTCGTAAATGACGGCGTGCACTTTTTATAAAAGGAAAGTTTTTCATTATCGTACCGGCTAGAAATATTAAATGTCGTGATTTCAGCTAATAATTCCCGCTGTTCCTTCGACAGTGAAATCTTTGCTCGATCAGCAAGAAGTAAAAGATCATGAATATAAGGCGCGGATTGATCTGTTTCTAAAACAACCAAACCCTTTAACAGCTTCTCGATTGTTAGGTGACAAAAGAAGAGACAGGCGTCATAATGTTTAAATTTATAAAGCACTTGCGCTGTCTGCCAATTCCGTTCAGCGCTAATCGTCCAGTAAGAAATTTGTCTATTTATAGCTTTCATACTCTTATTTTAATCATCATATTCACACTTCGTCAAATTTTCGGATACAAAGACTCGGTTTCTGTCTTAGGTTGACATCGCCAAAAATGCGCCAGGAATCCAAAAAAGGAAACTCAAAAGATGTGTTATAAGAAGAAGACTAAAATAGGGCCAAAAAGAATAATTGTAAAGCCGCTGACGGAGTCCATACAGAAAACCGACAAAAATCATAACACCCCCTTGAACAGTTAAGAAGTCAAATAACTCTTTAAAAATTTCGTCTAAGCTTTTTTGAAAAGGGTTCAGGAACTTTGTTGTAAAAAACCATGGCACAAGAATAGAAAAGAATAATCCCATAATATAACCAAGTACCCCATACAGTAGACCTTCCCCGATTGCAGCCATTAAAGAAATTTTTAAAGATGATCTTTTTCCTGGTAATTCCCAAATAGCAAAATAAATAACATGAGCAACGACATAAAAGAAAGATAAAAGATTAATAGCGACTAAGGTGACTGTCAAATCATCATCAAAGCTATAATTCGGCTGGGCACCCATCATGAAAAAGAAAAGGACAGTATAAAAAAGAAACGGAAGAATTAATATTTGCCATTTATTTTTCATATATTTAACATAATATAATTTATAGACTCTTAGGAAATGAATGCGATGACCCTCGGAAACAACTTAATGCTCCCGAGGGCCTTCACCTCCTCTCTTTTTTGTGTTGTCGTTTTTTCCTAAGTTACTTGAATCCTAACAACTCTAACTGTCCGCGCGGCGCGGGCGGACGTGCCGCCTGTGCGCCATCAAGATCATCCATCCATTTCGATGGCTCGAACCATCTATCCGTTTTGACAGGAGCCGTTGCACCATTAAAGCCCCAGTCACCGGTGTGCTCACCCCATTCGCCAAAGTACCGAACCCATTCCATGTTTGGGTCACGATCTTCCCATGTCTCATCGAGCCGCGGAAGTATCACTAAAGTATAAGGCTCGGTCTGAGGTTCGACTTCATAGAGACTAAATGGGAGTAGTTCTATTCCGTCTCCCTCATGAAAATCACGCCCATACCCCGGAACGTCAGTGATACCAGCATGGGGATAGGTAGCATGACTTCCTTCAGCGACGTAACCAATGGGGTGAGTCATTTCCTTCTCAACTTGTCTCCATGGAACTCTGTTTCCACCACCATAGTACAGTAGTTTGAAATGTTGTGAGTATCCCATTTGAATGGCCTTGCCTGTGGCATCCAACTCTACCGCCACGCACTCCCAGTCGCCCTCGTGGAAGTTGAAGCCTTCGTGTTCGTTCCAATTATTGTAGAAATAGTGGAACCAGTAGAACACGAAGTTGCGGCCATTTTCTTCCACTACCCGGGCATAAACGATACTAGGAGTGTTAGCGATATTCGCTTCATAGTACGAAGCGTAATCGTTGGTCGCGATGCCCAGATTGCCGGCTCGAAAAAAGTGTGTTCCCAGAAGCTCATCGTTAGCTGGGCCGGCAAAGGGAACAACCCATGCGTCACTGTCTTTGACCATCAGATCACATGCAAGTAGCGTCGGTGTTACACCTTTTGTGTGATAGGTCTCATCAGCCCCAAGACGAAGCACGGGGGCATAACGATGAGCAAGTTCTCGATCCTGACTCCGCGTGAAAGAACTGAAAAGATCCACAGGAACCCGAAGGACCTCACGATCTTTGACAACCAATCCTTGACGCAGGGTAATAACGACACTCTGTGTGTAGCCCGAACCAGAAGCTCGGGCCGTAATCGTCACGGGATTGTCTCTCCCAACCATGCAGTGGACGTCGGTGTTGAGACGCCCAATCTGCAATTTGTAATCTCCTTCCTCTTCCACCCGAAGGTGGACGGTGATGTTTGCGACTGTTCCGTCACCAAAGCCAGGAACATCGCAGTGGGTGATGCCTTCCCAATTGTTGATCACAAGATCCTGAACTGTCGTCTCTCCAGCGACAATCGTAACCATAGCCCCTGTCTGAAGGTACCCCGCGATCTGGGTGTGGATGTCATAGTTTCCTGCCTCGATCGCGAGACTAAAGGAACCCGTGACGTCCGTGACTGTGAATGCTTTTCTCGTATAACCCTGTAAGATCTCAAGGCGAACGTTCTTGACTGGCGCACCGGTATCTACGTCACGAACAGTACCTTGAAGCAGACCAGTAGGTATATCAAACTCGTCGACGCCAATATCTACAGCGTCACCCCATGGCCGATGATCGCCCTCAAAATCTTCGGAAGGTGCACCATCCAACGTTCCAACGTCGACGCATGGAGAACCCGCGAGGAGATGGAAATCTCCAGTGATAGGGTTCACAAACAACGGATTGGCATCGATGTTACCTTCGCCTGGCCAGCCTCCTTCGATGTTGGAGTAGGTCACAACTCCCGCGAAAGAATAATCGAACTGATCTGGATGATTCTGTGTCACTATCGAATTAGTAATTACTGCAGGAGGATTACCACCATTATAAATACCTCCGCCCGTGTCAGATATATTTCCGATAATATTACAGTTCTGAAATATTGGTCTTGAGAGCCAGGAATACACTCCGCCGCCGCGATAATCACACACATTCTTACTTATAATGGAATTTTGGAAAAATGGATTGGAATCGACACAAAACACACCTGCGCCGGAGGCATTAGGTTCCCTCATGTAATTGCCCGAAATAGTGCAACCGTTTATAAACGGATCCGACCCACTGCAAGAGATGCCAATACATTCATTATCCTCTATCTGGCAATAGTGCATCTCTAGGTCAGTATCTGTGAGCCTCACAGCGTCCCATCCCGTATTTTGCATAATTCTGCATCTAATTATTGACGCTTCCGGTGAAGCATCAATATATAAACCGCCACCACCCGCTAGATCCATGGCGTTATTCTGTCGAATAGTACAATCTAGTAAACGAGCACTCGAAAGAACTAGGTAAACCCCACCTCCGTTGTATTGGTTACTAACGTTACTTTCTATTACACAATTCTTAATGATAGGAGAAGACTCATCGCACATGATGCCGCCAGCGTCATCAGAGTTGTTGTTAGAGATAATACACCAGATTATTTTTGGTGATGCGCCCAAAGTGCAGGTTACGCCTCCCCCTAACCACCTGACTCGATCACTGCCATTACCTTCCGTGATAGTGATTCCGCACAGTACACTTGTCGTGTCCTCTCCTGTGCGGAAGTGGAACACAGTTCCGAGGGAGTCGCCGTCGACGACAGTTGCGGCGACGACTGCGGAGTCCTCCGGGGCCGTTCCAGTGACAGTGATCGCCTTGCCTTTGAAGTCGATCTCGTGCTCGTGGTAGGTTCCGGGGAAGACGCGCACGATATCACCATCACTGGCAGCGTCGATCGCGCCCTGAATGGCAGGGAAATCCGCGGGAACACGAAGTACCCGCGCGCTGGCGTTCGATGCCAGAAGCAGGATGGCGAGTAAGACACGCCAAATGATGCGTTGCATTTTCACACCCCTTTCAGGATTTTGGCTTAGATGTCGCATGCTGTTCGGCACGAGACACGTTAGGTTGTCAAAGATCGACAACACAATACGGGCAATCTCCTATTTGCCCATAAATAATATTTAGCATGCTTTGCAATTTAATGCAAGAAGTTAATAAAATATAAAGAATTCTTCTTTTTAGGCATATGACAAGATCAACAATCAAACACATCGCACGGGGCAAATTCTTTTATTAACTCATCGTCAGAGAATAAAACAAAATCCCCTAGTGCAGAAGAAGGGACATTCCATGGCGCAATAGCGGCTGTTGCTTGCGAGCTATTGCCGTATTTTCCTTTCGCAGTAATAAAAACTTGCATAGGAACATCCAAATCAGAACCAGTATTATCTCGCGCTGTTACTGTTAACCCCTGCACAGAACCTTTCATCACCTTTATTCGCACACGATGAAATTCTAAGTTTTGTACTTGTCGCACATTCACTATTTTCGAACCCGAACCGGTTCCGGATATTAAAAACTGAAAACTCTCAGAGTTACTTGTAAAACCACCGTTTTTATTCCAGCCGGTCCAGGTTACCTCTATACGGCTCAAATCTTCGGCAAACTTCCAATTCAAATTAATATCTTGCAAATTGATTGCCACAGCATCAGGATCAACAAAATCAAGTTGGAGAGTTTCGTTTTCCTCTAGAGCAGTTTCTACTTTATCAACACTCTCTTTTACGCTCTGAATTTCACTCTCTAGCCCTGACACTAAACGACTGGTATTTGCCCAAGCGGCCGCCTTATCAGTTATATCGGTAATGGTAGTTGCAAGCGATATATTTCCCGCAAAACGATTCTCTGCCATTATGAAAAGACCCGCCTCTAATGCCGCGTCCGCCGCGTAATACGCTCTAACAGCATCTGTGCCCGTGCGCGTTTCTTGAATACTACGCACTGTTAATGTACCGACAGCCGAACTTATAGCAACAATAATCATCATCGTCAGTAGACTATAAATAAGTGTTGATCCGCGATGATTCAAATATCTAGCGTTCATAAACACGCGTTGTTACTGCTGTTTGCAAAGAGAGAGAGACTTTGTCTGCTTCATTGTCTTTGCCATTATTGACCGACAGAACAATCTGAACTTTTGGTTGTTTGTTAGGATTATAACAATACCCACCAAAGAGAGTCATGCCCGTCCAACAACCGGCTGGCGCTTGGCACAACCCAACGGTTTCATCAAAGTTATCTGTTGGATAACCTTTACAGTCCGGTTCTTTTGTTGGAAGTAAAAAGGGATCCGAAAAGGGCGTTACGTAAAAATCTAACCGCTCAACAACAACATTGTCTACGCTGGTGAGATCACTCCATAAAGGATCGCAGGCAGATGGCTGAATGCAATTTAAACCCTCACAACTGCAACTTTGAATAACATCATTTTGAACGCGGTATCGAATTTGCGAACCGGTCACCGTACTTAGAACTAACTCGTTCGTGGGATCAACGGTAATACCATTACTTAAATAGTAGGGATAATCAATATTACTCAATCGTGCATTCCGAACAACAGCTTCAATAACACTCTGCGCAACAGCCTGCAAGTTCGAATTGGAACGCGTTCGTTGTTCAGAATCATTTGCTAGAAGAAAAATAGTCGTGGCAATTGTTATCACCGTAATAAACACAGACATGGAAACAATAGCCTCCATGAGGGTTAATCCCTTGTTTTGATGACGCATGCTAATCATGACGAATCTCTTTCCATTGATAAAGTTGATCTTCCAAGGCTATATTTTGCACTAGCTCGCCTGACTTCCATTGTACTTCAACAACTATTTGTAAACCTATTTTTCTTTGCTCATAGGCAGCGGGACAATTTTGTCCACCCGTTTTAATATTAATACCACTCCCCTGCGCGCAAATATTATTTATTGTAATGAGTCGTTGATATTTTGTCTTCGTGTCGGCTGGATCTGGTGTGTCGCCATCTTCGAACTGAAGATACCGATCATTACTATCTTGATAAATATCTGCGCAGAAAAAAGCTCCACCGCTACAAGAAGTATTAAAATCGTTCGCCGTGAGATCGAGCGACCATTGACGCGTTAAGGGATTATAAATTAACGTCGATGTAGAATCGCTGCCACCGGTATCTAAATCTTTATCCCAATTAATGGTATTTGGTTCGGCGTCAAGAACTAACCAATTATCATCACGAATACCACGAATCATTTCTATTCCTTCCCTTGCAAGATTAATAGCGATAGTGCGATCTTCCGTGTCGCCGGAGGCGCGGGTTGATGCCACAAAAAGCGTTACCGAACTGACCACACCAATAGTCACAACAAACAACCCCATGAGGGTTTCGATTAAGGTTTGTCCGCTGTGGCGTGTTTTGATCATGGCAATAAGCAATCAGAATCAACATCATCCGTAATAAAAGCCGTACTTGCATTATACGTAAGAACGCGGCATTCGTCCAAGTCGCGGTGGCCTAAAAGAATGGTGAGTATTTGACCTTGAACGCCATTTACATACCGCGTGGGGCTTGGCGGAAGAATGCGCACGATTGCCCCATTCTCTGAAGCCGTAATATATAAATCTAGAATCGAGACATTTTGCGACAATTCAACGATGCCATTGGGAATTTCTTCGCCCACGTCGTAATCCCCCCCTGCGTCAATGTCACCAAAAAGTGTATAAGTAGTAGCACCTTTTTGCATAAACATACCATATCCGCCAACTGGGAAATTGATACCCAACACAACGCCCGACATGGCATCGGTTTCGATTTTTCGCAAATCGGTTTTTAACAGATCAATACCGAAGCGAAGGTCACTTTGGTTTTTCCCTTGCCGAAAATTCACGACAGTGATTGTTGCTAGAATGGAAACAATAAACACAACCGTGAGCATCTCTAGTAATGAAAACCCCTTGTGCGTCATAAACCTATAAGGTCAAAATACCATTCAATAATCACTGTGCCATATAATAATGTTACCACGGTTGCCAGACTTAAAAAAGTTCCAAACGGAACTTCGGTTTTGCCCGTGGCTTTTTTGCTTAGCATAAGAACCACACCCACAATCGCGCCGAGCGTGTAGGCTAAAAGCAAAGCCACAATGACGCCACGCCAACCCAACATCAACCCCATCACAACGCCAAGACGAATATCACCCGCCCCAATCCATTTGCCGCGCGACAAAAGATATTGCAGTCCAAAAAATCCTGCCGCTATGGCACTGCCGATGAGGGCGTTAATAAATGTAAGATCGCGAATGGGCAAAGCCAGCAACGCAACGATGGCGGTAGGTATCAAAACCAAGTCGGAGATAAGGTGTTTTTTGAGATCGTACAAAAAAACAATTTCTAACATCATGATGTACACCATGACGACAACCGATTCCATCTGAAAACCGAAGCGCGTATACGCGTACAAAAATAACAACGCCGTGATGGCCTCAACGCCAGGGTACTGCCAAGAAATGGTTTTTTTGCAATACCGACATCGCCCACGCAAGAAAAGAAAACTTACCAGCGGAACAAGATCCCACGGGGCAAGTGTATGTTGACAGTGCGGACAAAAAGATCGCCCAGCTGCAATAGATTTTCCGTGCGCTAAACGGTATACCCACGCATTCACAAAACTCCCGGCCGCCAAGCCGTAAAGAATGGTAAAAATAATGGCAAGAATCTGAACAATATTATTGGATGCCATCTTGTGTCAAGGTGTGCTTCCCAGCTTTATATTCTCCGTATCCGCGCTCTAAGGTGAAGCTCATTTCATAGCCTGCGTCGTCTGGCACTTTGGTCACAAGGTATTGCCCGGAACCCGGATCGGTAATGGTGTCGATCTTGTCCAAATAACTTTTAAGCGAACACTGGCTCACCAAATCCCCCACTTTTGAGCACCCCTGCGCCGCGTCTTCGTAACTATGCGTTTTACCGTACAGTTCGGCCATGCCTGCGGCAATATACCGCATGTCGGAAAATCTGTCGGCATCCCGCGCCTGGGCGATTTCTATTCTCCACCACCAAAAAAACATTCCGAGAATAACAACCCCCGAAAGCCATAATATTACGCGACCCATGGTAAAAATGTTTTTCATGTGGTGATTATACCATTTTTGGCCACAAAGAACCAACGTTTGGCCGAAACCGAGCTTTGGCCAAATGCGAGGGAAGCGGCAGGAGCTTAGCTCTTGCCAAGATGTATCAATAATCGCGGTAGGTTTTTTCGGATCGACGCTCAATAGCAAGGATCGTCGTTTTAAGGTCTGTTTTCATAAAAAGAATGCGGATATCCCCTTTGCGAACACGAAAAATATTCTCATGGCCTTTGAGCTTTTGCAAGTCCATACCGAATGTTTCTTCGCGCTGAATGCGTTCAAGCAACTGTTTAACTATACTTTGTTCTTTTGAAGTCAATTTGCGAAGAGCCTTTGCGATTTTGTCCATATTAGAGCTCTATAAACGCGAGAGGATGTCTTGAATCGGGACTCCACCTTTTTGGATTTTGGTAAAATCAATGACTTCCTCCCATTGTCCTCCATCCACAGCGCTAATTTTGAAAATAGGACGCGATCGCTTAAAGACGACAAACGTCTCTCCGGCATTCACGCGACTTTC
>CAZRYK010000027.1:12294-15225 GCA_964604315.1 uncultured Gammaproteobacteria bacterium | reverse complement strand
CGCCGCCAGAAGGAATTCCGGAAGGATATATTGTCGATACCGAAGAAACGAGCGCTTGGCCCAATGATGTTGAATTGGCTTATTGACGACTGTCAGCTGATTTCATTTCCACTCGCGATGTATGACACGTTCATAATCAAGCAACACCGTGAAATATATTATTCTCATTATTCTGCTTTCATTTGTCGTTATCATGGCTATTCAGGGCGCTTTCCTTAATAAGGAAGAACAACTCTTCCCCTATGGCGTATATGGAAAGTTTACAGATGAACCTTATTTTGAAAAGCAAGACAACACCTGGTATGTCACATGGAAGATTCCCACACAATGTCAATATGCCGAAGTGGTATATTTTGATGCTACAAAAAACAAAACAGGTGGCGTGACAGGCTCGTGTATAACAGAAGAAGGACAAATATGTCGCGTAGAGATCGATACCTTAATTTTTGATCCTGGGACAGAATATAAAGTCCAAGCAAAGAATAGTTTCTGCCTGGAAACAGATGATTATTTCACAAGTGATGTTTTTACGCTCAACATGAATGCTTTGTCTTCCGGTCCCGCTTTGTGAAATGAGTTAAATATATTTTGAATAAGCGGTTCAACCACGCACATTTCCTGCTGTTTCCTCAATAACTTCCAAAATTTCATCCATAGTATTTTCGCTTCCACTCAAAAAATCCCAAAGCTCACCAGCCAATAGTACTTCCTTTGGATCAAAAAATTTCTTAAACTCAATAAGATAATCAAAAAATCTTTCTTTATTATAACCCGTGGCAGTATCTGATGTAGGGTCAAAAGGAAAACCAATAAAAAAATTAACTTCCCTGTTTGGATTAACTAACTGCAATGCTGATTTAGCATACAAGATTTTCTGCTTTTCTCCACGACCTTCACCAGAGTTTGGTCTTACGGACTTTAGCTCTATTGCTGTTATACTGTCTTCTTTTTCAATATAGGTATCTACTGTAAAACCTAAGGAAGTTATTTCATTTTCGTTGTTGTTAAATTTCAGAACCAAAAAATTTTCACGTTCTAAATTTGGGCTTTGTGCACCGGCTTTCAAATCACGAATTATATTCTCTATTTCTCGTGCCTGTCCATCCTTAACTTTCAAACTGTATTGCTGGGTAAACTTTCGTTTATAGCCACCAGACAGAATGTGCGAGATGCTTTCGAAACCACTGCCCAGAGATGTATTCAAACCATGTAGCCAGCTTGCTAACGCGATTAAATATGGGGTCTCTATTTGCAATACTCCTAACCGTTCATTAAAACACTTCAGGAATGCCGCATGAAAAGGAGCATTTCTTATTTGTGTATGAGCATCCGGAAAACTTTCAATTCGTTTAAGCAAAATATTTTTTGCTACCTCGCTTATTCTATTTTTTTGATCTTGTGTCAAAGCCATATTTTATATAGATTTTAAGTGAAAAATAATTTCCGAATAAGGATTTTTGTCCCGTTCTGTACGATTGAGTACTGGTCTTTTGAATTGATTCACAATTTTCATTCCAGATTTTTCTGCAATCTTGGGATAGAGGTTGTGCTTGTCATTTGCTACTAAGAAAACATCGTAATCATCGGCCAAGAATCGCTTTGCATTCAAAAGCACATTTGCAATGCCTTCAGCGTATAAGTTTTTTGCTTCCATGCCCTGTCCTTTGTATAAAGGACCAATTTCTAAATTATCTTTCCTTTCAAAATTAAACAAATCGTACGCATAGGCATGCTGTTCATGATAGTCAATTTGCCCAACATAAGGTGGAGAGGTAAAAATCCCTTTGATTTTTTGTTTTTTAAACAAATCAAAGAATTTATTGCTTCTCAGTTTGAGTTCTTTTTCAATATCAACAGTTCTAGAATCTGCAGAAATAGTGAGCCAGTGGCTACCATTTTTAATTTTTTGAAACTCTCGCAATCTGATTATAGTGTCATTTGCATATCGTGTAAACCAGTATTTTATAGAAAAAAGTGGCTTGCAGATTTTTTTATGCTTCCAACAGTAGTATGTCGTTATTTGTGGTTCTTTCAGGGTCGCTAAATCTGAATGTGTCGTGGCACGACAAGATCGAATAGTTCTGCTCAAAATAATTGCAAGTACTCTCTTATTTTTTTCATTTCCAACTTTTTTTATTTGTTCAAATGCAAAATCAATTTCATGTCTAACATTTTTTATATACCACTTATCTATAAAAGTCTCATTTTTGTCTTGTTTGAGATTGATTTCATATTTTTTCGCAAGATCATTATAAATTGTCAAAAATTCTTTCTCTTTTTCTTTGGCAAAAGTATTTTCATTTATTCCTTTTCTATAAATTTTTCTTTTGTAATCTGGACTTGGGAAGTTTTTATTATTGAAGTCATAGAGTTTTGTATACAACTCTTTTTCAAAATTTTCTACATTTGTTTTTGTTTCAAATGAAGAAATCGCCTTTTTAAGGACGTTTACATCTTTTGATAAAGAATCCAAATCATAATCTAGAAGTTTTACATCTGTAATCATACAGTTAAATCGCGAAACATCGCAACCAATGGCATGAAAACCAAGTTCATGAGCTTGAACAAGTGTTGTGCCAGATCCAGAGAAAGGGTCAAAAATTATATCACCTTTTTTAAAAAAAGCAGTTTTTTTGAAATCATCGGTGTGTTCGTCTATAAAGTACTGAACAAGTTGGGGAATAAATTTGCCTTTGTAGGGGTGAAGCCGATGTACATGTTTAGTAGTATCGGTTTCACGTAAGTGATCAAATGACAAAGCCCAGTTTAAGTCATTGCCTAACTTTTTTTTCCACTCAACTTCACGTTGACCACTGAACGATTGATAGTAGCTTTTTAGATCATTCATTGAGACTTGCGTACCTCCATTTTCACCATGTTTTTTGACTTTACCGTACTGAATCAAATAGGAAATGTTTGATTCGGAAATAG
>CAZRYK010000027.1:0-12284 GCA_964604315.1 uncultured Gammaproteobacteria bacterium | reverse complement strand
AGAGCGGCCTAAAAAACTGGTTGCCCATTGGCAAGCCTCTTTGATATTTAGAAGTTGTGATGTTGTTCCGTTGCCCATTTTGGTAGATGCTTATAGTATTGTAACTGGCCGACTGTTTTACCTCAAGAAAGTGCACAAATTTTGATTAACTACCTATCCTTAATGTGCCGTTGATTTTCATTGCCCCGGGACCCTCTAAGTGAAGTGTTGTTCTGCCAGGGACTGACATTATTTAGACATCCCCATTAACTTCTTTCACCCATCCATTCCCAGTACCTAGTATGCTTTCAACAGGAGAGGTAAAGAGATCAGTTTTTTTATTTTTATGATAATGAAAATGTAACTCTGGATTTAGGTCGAACATAATGTTGTGTTAATTATAAACTCTTGTTTAGTGTTTCTTGTCTTTTGGTGGGTTGGGGTCATGGCCAGAAGGTACAGTATCACTATCTCTAAATTTTCCATCACGACCTTGGATGCGCACCTCACCACCACCGCTGTTTGCGGAATACGTTTTAGCGGCCTTTTCTGCTTCTGTTTGTGTCTTGAATTTGCCGGCGGCCTTTTCTGCTTTTTCTCGCTTTGCTGACCATCCTCCTTGTTTGTTTTTTGTAACGTAATAGTTTGGCATGTGATTATTGTGAATTTGGAATTATATACTCAACGACACCTTGCATCTGAAAATCCTCGTTAAGGATAATAGGTGTATGTTTGGGATTTGAGGATCGCGGTTGCAATACAATCGTGCTACCTTTGTGTCGGTATTCTTTTATTGTCGCCTCGTCATCAATGAGCGCGACGATGTTATCACCATTTTGCGCTGTTGGTTGTTGTTTGACCAACACCAAGTCGCCATCGTTGATACCTGCCTCGTTCATTGAGTCGCCGGAAACGCGTAAAAGGAAATGTCTCGCCCCCTTTTTTGCAATTGTTGTGGATACAGCCACAAAACCTTCAATATTTTCTTCGGCCAGCATAGGTGACCCACAGGACACGGTTCCCACAATAGGAATGTTTACCGTTTGGGCGTGGGATTTTGTTGCCTCTGGGTCTTTTTGCAATACGATGGATCCGTTTTTTGAACGCTTAATGATTCTTTTGTCCGTAAGTTCTTCTAATATATCTTGCACTGAGCGTGGAGATTTGTACTTTAGCTCACGCATAAGTTCGCGGACTGAAGGAGTGCGGCCATGATGTACTAGCCGGTTGCGAATATATCTTACCGCCTCTAGCTCCTTTGATGTGAGATTTTTTGTTTTGATCATACAAACTGTATGGTACTGTATGTTAGAAGTCCTGTCAATAATTCAGGCCTAAAGGCCGGGGCTGTTGACTAGAACTCCCAACGGACAATAAAATCAATGCGTTTGATTGTCGGTATGAAGTGTACTTTCCTTTAATCTTTGGAAACTGACTTGCTGACAACTACCTGCCCGCCGAATCGCATCCGCGATATTCGAGCCACTTTAATCCGTCAAGAAGAATGTGTTGCGCTGGCCGTTTGCCGACATACCGATAATTCCGCACATATGTTTTAACCCAAAAGCCCACTTATTAAACCTAAAACAAAATAAACAACCAAGCCCACAAGGAGGAGGCTAAGAGTCATGACGATAAGCTTCTGAATAAACTGAATAAATACAAAGGGAGAATCTAAAGACTCAAAACCAAGAATAAAACCTCCGAAAAAAACTGGAGCACCAATATATGGAGGAACGATGAGTATGCGAAATCCGTCGGTTATGGAAAGAGTTAAGAGGGAGATCAAGAGCACAAAAATACCCAAAAGGCATAAAGCATGCAACATAGCTAAACGAAGAGCTTTTGAAAAAATGACCCCTATAACTCTACTCACGTTAGATATAATCAAAACGTAAAGAAGAGGTGGAAGGAGAATAGCTATAATCCCAAACACAGCATACCATGATCGAGAAGGTTCAATAAGAAGGAGAAGGACATATTCTACGCAAAATAAAAGAATGGCATAGCCCGTAGCCTTCGGAATAGAACCAAAAGGTAGTGAAGATTTCATAAAAGTATTCATATTGTATACTATTTTTAAAAATTATTCCGGCAATTATTGTTTATATACTCTTCTATATCATCAGAGTCGCTGTACGCCACTCTAAAAAAGATTTAAATGATTAATTCCTGACTTCATCTCCACTCGCGGGATTGGCGGACTAAAAGTTCCGCGGCGCGGTCGGGTTCGGCCATCAATATTTTTGTTACCCTTTCCATGCGCGCGCTCTGCGAACCCTTCACCAATACCACATCACCTTCTTGTAGCGCACCCACCATATATTCTGCCGCTTCTTCCGACGTCTTAAAAAACCGCATCGCCGTAGCCTTCATGCCGCCAGCAATTGCGCCTTTTTTATAGGCCTCGATCCCCTTCCCCACGCCCACAAAAACATCGGCAAACTTTGCAACTTCTAACGCAATCTGTTCATGCGCCGCGTCTTCTTCTTTTTGATGCAACTCGGCCAGATGCCCCAACACAACCACTTTCCGCGACTGCGGTTCGTATTCCAAATTTTTAAATACGTCTAACGCGGCCAGAGTTGCAACAGGTGATGCATTATACGAGTCGTCCAAAAGAATAGATTTTTTAATGCCGCGAATAAGACGCAAACGCCCCGGAGCATTTTCCAAAACTTCTAACCGTTTGACCATGTCTGCAACAGGCACATTCAAATACCGACCTACGACTAACACCTGCCCAATCATTATTCCATAATGCGTACCCAAAAGGTTACGCAAATACACGGTGAGATCTTCCCCATCTATTTGCACCTCCACTCGCACCCCGCCGCCTTCCACATTTCTGCCGGCAATCGACAGCTGATGATTCGAGGAAATATTTTTAATAAAAACATCGGCATTGCTTGCTGTGCCCACTTTCAAAACTTTCGCGCGGGCGTTTGTAACTGCGGCAAGGCAACGTTCGTCATCCGCATTCACAATGCCTAAACCGTTTTTACCCAACATCGTGACGATCTTGCCTTTTTCTGCAATCAGTTCATCGATGTTTTTAAAAAACGCGCTGTGCACTGGGGTTGCGTCTCCGATCCGCGTTAAGATTCCCACTTCCGGCCGCACCATGTTCATTAAATACGCAATGTCGCCGGGCTTGTCCATGCCAAATTCTAAAATCAACACTTGGGGGCTTCGGCTGGGCAAGAGCAACAATCGACACGTTTTCAAAAAAACCCAAAACCATAACATCACATTTCTCCCCGGAGCCTTCACGCCCAAGATTGTTGCCGGAACGCCGGTTTCGGTATTGTAATTCTTCACACTTTGCCGCACACGAAAACTTCCGGACAACGCCGCAAACACCGCCTCGCGCGTCGCGGTCTTGCCGACCGAGCCGGTAATCGCAATAACGCGCGGACGATATTTTCGCAACACACTGCGGGCGGCCATGCCGAAAATCCAGAGCAATAATCTTTTCGCCATTGTCTTCATCATTTAGGGTTTCCCCCTCCGAGCGTATTTTATACGTCGTCTGGCGGAATCTGATAATACTCCACTAAAAAGTCTGCTAAGTCATGAAATGCCGGCGTGGTGGTAGATGCCGCGGCAGACGTGGATGGTAAATCAATCTTAATAAGCATCACAATTTGCGGATCGGTTGCCGGAAACATACCCACAAACGTGTCTTTGTGTTTTTCTTCGTCATACCCTGCGCCATTGGTTTTGGGAACTTGGGCCGTACCGGTTTTCCCCGCAATGTGATACCCGTCGATAGCCGCACGCTTGGCATGCCCATTTTTTACCACAGACACCAGCATGGCTGTCAATGTTTTGGCGGTCTGCGGAGTAATCACCTGCCGCACAATCAACGGTTCGGTTTTGATTCTGACCCCCTCGCTTCGCACCACCTCGTCCACAATATAGGGGCGCATCAACTTGCCGCCATTGGCTATCGCGGCATACGCAGTAATCAGTTGTATGGGGGTTACAGTGGTGCCCTGGCCGTAACTTGCCGTGGCCATGTAAATTTCGCCGTCCAAGGATAACGACGAAATATCGCCCGAGTGTTCATTAGGTAGGCGTATGTCTGTTTTCTGCCCAAAGCCAAAATCTTTTGCGTATTGCTCAAAACGATCCACGCCCACATACCGCGCCGCTTCAATGGCCCCCGTGTTCACGGAATTTTCCAACACTTGCGTCATGGTTTGCGCGCCGTAACTGCGATCGTTAAAATTGTGAATGGTGTACTTTCCGATTTTCACCGAGCCGGTATCGACATGCACCGTCTCTGGCGTCACTTTGCCATCGTTTAGCGCCATGGCCATGACAATAGGTTTAAACACCGAACCGGATTCATACGCGTCGCTGACCGCATCGTTGCTATACACCGCAATATCTTCTGCATCGCCATAATGATTCGGGTCGAACATGGGCGCATTGCACATGGCCAAAATTTCCCCGGTCTTGGGGTTCATAATAATGATCGTGCCTTTTTTTGCGTTAAACTGTTCCACAGTCTCTTGTAATTTATTGCATGCGGTATACTGCACCGTGCGATCGATGGTTAAAATCACATCCGCGCCGTGTTGCGCTTCCACAATATTCGTCTCGCCGACGCCAATCAATTGCCCGCCGGCCGCGCGCTCGCCAGAAATATACCCGCGCTTTCCTTTCAACAACTCTTCAAACGCTTGCTCAATGCCGTATTGCCCAATGCGTTCGTCTTCCACATTGCCAACAAAACCCGTCACATGGCTGGTTACCTCGCCTTCCGGGTAAAAACGTTCCGGCTCGCGCAAAAACGCAATGCCTTCCAACGCCAACGCGTCAATCTTTTTTTTCGTTTCCTCGTCAATAAAATGCGCCACAGGTTCGTACAAATCATTGGCTTTCGAAAACCGTTCTACCAACACTTCTTTTTCCACGCCCACAAGTTCGGTTAATTTCTCCGCGGTTTCTTCTGCTTGGGTAATGCGTTTGGGAACCGCGTACACTAAATAGAGCTCTTGATTTTCCGCAACCGCGTACAAGCCGGTTCCGGAAAGCACATCGCCACCCCGCTCTTTAATGTAAATGCGACCGCGCTCGGGTTGTAAATCTTGAATCAGTTCATGTTGATCTTTTGCCAGCGCCGCATAAAACGCATGATTAAGAATTTGCAAATCAAAAAGTTTTGCAATTAATGCAAACGTCATCACAACCACAATAATCGACAACGCGCCGAGCCTATCCCGTTCACGCGGACTTTTTTTTGCTTTTTCTCGCTTTGCCTCCCGTCCCCTCGATCGCTTTTTCATAATGACCTCCGAGTTCAACGCGTTCCTAAGGCCACCGGTTCTGTTTCACCCGGCAAATACACCAAATTTTCCGATGGGATTAAGCCTAACGTCGAGCTGGCCTTTTGCACACGCGCCAATGAACGTAATTGCGCAGTCTGCTTCATCAACTCTTGGTTTTGGATAGAGACGGTTTCAATGTGTTGCTCTAAATCGCGCAAGGCAAATCCTTCTTGGGAGACCACATTCACCTGCACAAAATACGCCATGCCCATAGCAATGACAGAAAGAGTCAAACCGCCTTTTAACCAAAACATGCGGCCACGACGTGGCGTTTTGGAAGCGCGTTCAACTTCTAACACTCGCGTGTTTCGGGAAGGGTGTTTTTTCTGAAACGATGATCGGCGATATTTTGTCATAATGAGGGTTTCTCTGCGACCCGGAGCTTTGCGCTTCGCGACCGCAGGTTTAAAGAAATTTCTTCGGGTTGAGGGGTAAGAGGTTTAGGGGTAATGACTTTGAGTGTAGAAACGTTGCCACAACGGCAGACCGGAAACTCTGGCGGGCAAACGCATCCTTTTTGCGCTTGGCGAAAAAAATGCTTGACCATGCGATCTTCCAGCGAGTGAAAAGACAGAACAGCGATTCTTCCTCCGGGTTTTAAAAGAGATACGGCCGCATGCAGACTTTTTTCCAGATTCTCCAGTTCGTGATTCACAGCAATGCGCACGGCTTGGAATGTTCGCGTCGCCATGTGGATTTTTAGCGGCTTGGGTTTGCCGCGATACCCGGTAACAATCGCGTCTACAAGATCGTCGGTGGTTTGCAACTTGGCATCGTGACGCTTTTGAATAATACTTCGCGCAATCGCGACCGCGTAACGCTCTTCTCCGTAATTCCGCAACATGCTGACCAATTCTTTTTCACTGGACGTATTCAGTAAATGCGCCGCGGTTTGGGGTTTATAAAAAGGGTCAAACACATCTTGAGTTCCAAAACGCATGTCGAGTAAACCGCTACGCTCAAAAGAAAATCCGCGATGGTCGGTTGCAAGCTCGCCCGATGACAGGCCTAAGTCTAAGAGAATGCCGTCAACTTGGTTTTTACCGCAACGTTCCGCGGCACGGGCCATGTTGTGCGATTGGGTTTGAAAAAGTTGAACGTTTTCGCGTGCTTCTGCCAATCGTTCTTGAGTGGCTTTCAGCGCATCGGCATCAAGGTCACATCCTATAAGTTGGCCTCCCGGAAGGATTTTTTCTAGGATTTTTTCCGCGTGGCCGCCGTAACCGACTGTGCCATCCACAATCGTCATGCCGGGCGCAAGTTGCAAAGCATCTAATACCTCTTGTAAAAGAACGGGGGTATGCATCATTTGTTTGGTTTCCGTCATTAAACGCCTAATTCGCCTAACGCTTCGGCAATATCTGTGGAATCTTTCTCGGTTTCGGCTTTATACTTCTCCCATTTGGCGGTTTCCCAAATTTCCAAACGATTGTAAAGCCCAGCGACAATAGCTTTTTTCGCCAGACCCGCATACTTTTGTAAATAATCCGGCAGAACGACCCTTCCCTGTTTGTCTAAGCGAACATCCATGGCGCCAGCAAGCATGAGACGTGCAAAAGCGCGTGTATTGGCTTTGGAAATGGGAAGCGCCGCAAGTTTCGCGACCAATTCTTTCCAGTCCTTCATGGGGTATACAAAAAGACAATTATCTAAGCCCCGCGTAACCACAGCGCCCTCTTTAAAAGCCGCGCGGAACTTGGTCGGTAAAGCCAAACGGCCTTTTTCATCAATCGTATGTTGGTACTCGCCAATAAACATCGCTTTGAAGTGTAACCTTTTAGCCTAAGTTATCCACAGGAAGGTCGACTTATCCCCACTCTTTTCCACTTTCCTCCCCTACACATCCATTTTACACCACATTTGCGTAACCGTCAACCACAATATTTCCATCATTTGTCAAATTACTGTTGATAAACCAGCAGTCAGCTGACAGCAGACAGGAAAAACAAAAAACTTGGCAAGAGCCGAGCTTTGGACTAATGACTAATTACTGACAGCTGTCCGCTGATTACTGACCGCTGTTAAGTGATGTGCGGCGGGCGGCCGTAATTGGGTTCAATGGGCTGTCCTGGCGGCGATGCGAGCAACTTTTGTATCGCCTGACTATCTATAGTCTCCAGACTTTCTACCCCATGAACAGGAATGCGCAAAGCGTAAGCCAACGTATTGGCAATCGTCACGCCTACGCGTAGGGCCGTAAAAGCGCCTGGGCCTTTGAGCACAAGAATGCCGTGGATCGCCGGAAGGCCGCAACCGGCCTTTAATAAAAACAAAACCAGGCGTTCTAATGTTTCGTCCGTTCGTCGAGGTTCAAATGTTTCTGTGGCCGATGTTAAAACCCAGCCTTCCTTATTCCACAACACAAACTGAACATCGGTATGTTGAGTTGTATTCAGTCCTAGAATCATTTGACGTTATCGTCAATCACCACAATCTTTTGATTTTCCAAAATGTGGTATAAAAATTTATCGGTAATGTCTTTGCGGTAACTGTACTCCTCGGGCGTCATAACCGTGTAATTAATTTCCCGATTAAAATGCGAATTAAATTGCTCTACCATTTTCTTCAACTTCTCGCGGTTGACTCTTCCCACAATCAAGATGTCGGTTTTGGCATCGTGCACGTCGGTAAACATTCCAGTTAGCACCATGTAATGCACACGTCCAACTCTTTGCACCGCTTTAATTAATTGTTCCTCTAAACCAAACTGGGATTTTAAAATCAGCGCGCGCAGTTCTTCAAAAACCGGCGATGTAGGGTTTGCACGGTAAAAACGTTTTTTGTCGCGTGTCAGACTATTCACCAAAGCGACGTTTTCCAAATTGGCAAGCTCGCGGCGAACCGAATTAATACGTTCGTCAATGAGCCGCGTTAATTCACGCACAAAATATTCCTTTTCCGGATTTCCTAAAAAGAGGCGTAAGAGCTTAATGCGGGTACGTGAACCAAAAAGTTGTTCGAGCATAGAGTTAGAATTCTTGGTGAATGAAGAAAAAAGAGGCACTGAACTAGTCTGGTGTTCAGATGAATGCTCCACCATTATGAAGCACGGCAGGACTCCTGTCAATAAGGCAACTTCCCGCTTTGACGCCTAGCCTTGCAGAATAAAACAAATTATGGTATCTCTAAACGGTATGGAGGACCATCTGACAATAAATCATTTTGCGCTTGTTAATGGCAATCCTCGGACACCGAATCTTCGCGTGTTCGAAGCAGAAGCCACGCCTTTAGAAAAAGAAAGCTTAGGCCGTCTTTTTATTTTATCGGAATTAAAAAGCGACAATCCCAACGTCGACGAAATCCTTTCTTTTTTAGAAGAAGAAATCAAGCGCAATTATTACGGCACCGATCTTTTTGATTCCGAACGCGCGTTTGAAAACGGCCTGCAAAAAACGAATCATCAACTGCAAGACCTTATTGAAAAATCGGGTTCGGATTGGCTGGAACATTTAAATTGTTTGGTGGCGGTGTTTTATAAAGATCAATTGCATCTGGCGCACTTGGGCCATGTTCATGCGTTTCTGGTGCATCAACAAAAAATTATCGACATTCTGGCGTCTGCAGGTGCCGCGGCAACCGTCAAAATTAACCCTTTAAGGATTTTTTCCAATATTTTAACCGGGCTGGTGAGTCCCGGCGATATTGCGGTTTTTTGTAATACGGCAATCTTAGATTATTTCTCGCTAGAAAAAATGCGCAAAACGCTTGTAGATAATAAACCCGAGGCCGCGGCGCGCTATTTTAAAGATCTGTTAGAAGAAACCGGCAGTCCGAATAGTTTTGGCGCGCTGTTTGTGCATATTAATACCATTCCCATAACCGAACCCCCACCCCTACCGCAACAACGCGAAGTGATTACGACAGAGGAACGCAGAAAAGACCGCGTACCCGAGGCTTCGATGGGCGCTCTGATGCACAGCGAAGAAGAAACCTTGAATACGCTCAAGCCCTCACTCTTCCATCATGTGCGTAATAGACTACGCGCCTTTACTTTCTCCCGACGCGGGGAACAGTCCGCGCCCAACGAAGCGTTATCGCGACGACTTGCTCGGAGCCATCAACATCGGAATGCGTATAAACCTACAACGGCTTTGCAACGGATTGCTGGTCAACTTTTAGCATTCTTAAAAGCGGCAATGGGGGGAATAGCAAGCCTTGCGCGAAATATACGGAAACCCTCGCGCAAAAACTTTTCTCATAGTCAAGGAAACCTCAAAATTGCGCTTAAAAGACGCACCGGTTCTTTAAAGGATCGTTTTATGGGCATGCCTCGGTCGCGCAAAGCGCTACTCATTATTTCTGTTCTCTTTATTCTCTTCTTTGCTCAAAGCGTGATGCAGTCCGGGGAAAGCAAAGAGGAAGAATTAAGCAAAGAAGAATATGCGCAGATTCTGACATCTGCCGAAGAAAGTTTATTGGAAGCCGAAAATGTGCTGATTTATGAAAACGAGAACGATGCACGCGGATTTTTATTGCAAGCCTTGGAAAGTATTAAAAAGGTTCCGGCGGATAATGACGATTACCGGCAACGCGTGCTAACCATTCAGACCAAAGCCAACGAACTGTTGCAAAAAGTGAATCATGTCACGGTGGTAGAAAACCCCACAGTGATTGCGGATTTTTCAACCAGTTTCCCGCAAGTACAACTATCAACGCTAGCGTTCGTTTCTGGGAACATTTATGCTTCGCACCCATCTGATCAATCGCTTTACCGTGTGACGATTGCCACCAAAGAAATCTCGGATATTCCAACCCAAGCCAAAACCGGCATTAAACATGCCAGTCTGCAAAATGGCAAGATTGTGTACATGCAAGTTGATCAATCTGTGTTTACTTTAGATACGGGCAACAACGCAACCGCTGAAAGCGTCATGAGCTTTTCGCAAGACAACCCCTCGGTAGACGCGTTGGAAGTTTTTAGTAATCGCCTTTACACGATGGATCGCGGAAATAATCAGGTGTACAAGCACAACGGAACTACCGAAGGCTTTGGCGCAGGCACCCCATGGTTCACCGCTGAAACGAGCCTTGCCAATGCCCGCGATGTGGCTGTTGACGGCGCGCTCTATACCTTAGACAAAGATGGAACCATTAACAAATTTTTCCAAGGCGCGCGCGATGCGAGCTTCATTTCGCCGACCCTTTCCCCTGCAACCGATGACGCGGTGAAAATGGTTACCAATGATCAGATCACGAATATTTACGTTTTAGATAACGGACAAAAACGCTTGCTTATTATAAGTAAAGCCGGCCAACTCTTAGGCCAAATCACCTCACCTCTTTGGGCAGGAGTTCAAGACGCTGCCATTGATGAACCACAAAAAAAGGCGTACATCCTTTCCGGCACGGTTGTTTACGAAGTCCCCCTCCCCTAAAAAGATGCAACGGTAAATAGTTAATAACTAAAAGCGATCGGATTATTGCTAAGGTGGCACTCGGCGGAGTCACGTACCGTACGGTACGTGACGGAGGGCACCAATGCGTGACACCGTGCAATAAGCCGATCGCTTTTTCTGTTTCACTATCTTACTTCAAATTAACCGTTGCACCTGCTTCTTCCAATTTTTTCTTAATCGTTTCTGCTTCTTCTTTGGTCACACCCTCTTTCACCGCTTTGGGCGCGCCATCGACTAAATCTTTGGCTTCTTTTAAGCCCTTTTCTGTGACTTCGCGAACCACTTTAATGACCGCGATTTTGTTACTGCCAGCGGCGGCGAGCTCAACCGTAAAGGCGGTTTTTTCTTCTTCTGCTTCTGCAGCAGCTCCTGGCATGGCACCCGCCATCATCATCGGCGCCGCGGCCGACACGCCAAATTTATCTTCTAAGATTTTCACCAGCTCCGAAAGATCCAACACGCTCATTTTTTCGATTTGCTCAACGAGCGCTTTAAATTTTTCCGGAACAACGACCTCTGCGGTCTCTTTTTTTTCTGTTGTTTCTTCTGCCATAAGATTAATTTAAGCTTTTTGATCTTTTAATGCATTTAACACGTTCACCAAGGAACGCAAACTGCCCGATAACACCTGCACCACACCGCTAATGGGGGCATTCATAGAGCCCACCATTTTTGCCAATAATTCCTGGCGTGAAGGAATTTTTGCCAGAGCGATAACTTTTGCAGAATCCATAACCGTGACGTTCTCGCCTTCAACCAAAATACCGCCAAGAATGTGCATACTTTCGTGGTCTTTCACAAAAGCATGAATCACATTGGCCGGCGCAACCACATCGGATGCGGATGTGGAGACGCCAATAGAACCTTCCATTGTGTCAACATCGACGCCGTCGATATGGGCATCTTTTAACGCAAGTTTTAGAATACTGCGTTTTACCATTGCAAGGTCTGCGCCCCGTTCCCGAAGCTTGGAACGCAGGGTTTCGGTGTCGTGAACCGTGAGCCCCGCATGTTGCACAAAAACGCTCGATTGCATATTCTGCAATCGCGTTGAAAGGTTTGTTAACTCTTCTTGTTTCTGTTGTCGTGTTTTTGCCATACAAAAATTTCGGTAAGAGCTACCGAAAAGACATTGCACCCTATCGACCCATCGGGGTTACGAGTGATCCTCGGCGGGTTATTAAGTTCCTTTTTTGGGAACGCCTGCTGTCTTCGGAAAGCTAAAAAAATATTACCCCACCCCTCCTTTTTTGTCAAATCTATGTCTCTGTCTTCTGCCTTGTGGCTTCGCCTCTCTCGGATACAGTTCTCATAGTGATTTTCTGAGCTTTCTGTCCTTTGTCGGGCACAGCAGTCCTCGTCTCCAGCGGACTCGGCTACTTCTCCCTCGGCGCCGCTACCCCGACGAAACGTCGGGGACCGAGCTAGCGACGCCTGCGAGAGTCCCTCCAAAGGCCAAAAGCTCAAAAATCTTCTAAGATATAATCTCTGGCTTGGCGACTTGGCACTCGAGAGGCTCCAGAAGGCTTTCCGGGCTCGGTCACTCCGACGCTTCGGTCGGAGGGCCGGA
>CAZRYK010000026.1:0-15476 GCA_964604315.1 uncultured Gammaproteobacteria bacterium | reverse complement strand
GCCGGAAAGCCGAGGGCGAAGTGCGATCCGTCGCTGGAACGGATCGACACTGTACCCGAGAGGGGTAATGCCAAGAGCCAGAGGTCTATATATTCTTAATTTCAATATCCTTAAAATGTTTATCTTGGCGAACGGTAATATTTTTTTGTTTCACCAGTTCCAACAGCGCTAAAAAGGTGACCACGACTTCTGTGCGCGTGGAAGCTTGCTGTAACAACGCTTTAAAGGAAGACGCGCCGGAATGTTTTAAAAGATTGCGAATATGCTGAATTTTTTCTTGCAACGAAACGGCCTTTTCCAACCGCCTTTCCGGCAACGTAATCACCGGCTCTAATTTTTCTAAAATACTTTGCAATGTTGCGCGGAGATCGTTTACGCCTAAACCTGTTGGCGGCGAGAAAATCGGCGTCATTTCGCGCAACGGCTGGGGCTGGCGCTCAAAAATGCGCACCGGCGCGAGAAGTAACGCTTCCACGGCTTTAGCGGCGTCCACAAACAATTTGTACATTTTCAGCTGACCAGAGAGATCTTCCTCCTCTTCGTCCGCTTCTAAAAACGGCAACAAACTTCGCGATTTAATAAAAAGCAAACGTGTTGCCACCACTAAAAAATCTGCAAGATCTTCTGGCTGAATTTTTTCGACCGTGTCCAAATACTGCAAATAACTTTCCGTAACATGCGCCAACGACACATCGTTTATGGATAACTTCTCGTCTTCAATTAATTGCACCAAAAGATCGAACGGGCCCTCAAAACTGGCAAACGTTAACGTGACGTTGCCAAAATTCAAATCTTGAGCCGCGTTTGGACGCCCAATAATCTTCGTGCCTGCTTTTTTCCAAGTGGCGTTAATGTCACGGTGTGTATTTTCCATTTATCTTTGGTTTGGGTTCCGGAGGCAGTTACCAATCCTCGCTCTGTTAGCCTTTCAACACTTTTGGTAATAATAGTTTGGCGACGCGCGGGTTTTTCTTCAGGTTTATGCGTGTCATAAAAATCCTCCAATATTTTTTTCTTGACCCTACCTTCGTTCCAACATGCGATCAAGATATATTTCTGAAGATCGCTGAAACGCATAATCGTTGAGTATCAGCAGTCAGCTGACAGTAATCAGATTTTTGAAAAATACTGACTGCTGAAGACTGACGGCTGGGCTATTTATTCTGAACTCGAATATGCACATCTTTTAATTGTTGTTCTTCCACGTCTGACGGCGAGTCCATCATGAGTTCGCGCACATCGCCGGTTTTGGGGAACGGCATCACCTCGCGAATATTTTCCTCGTTTAACAACATCATAATAAACCTGTCCACGCCCGGAGCCATACCTCCGTGCGGTGGCGCGCCGTACTCAAACGCCTCCAACATGTGGTGAAAATATGTGCGTTGCGTTGGGGTAAAACCAATCATTTCAAAAATTTTCTCCTGCATGGCGCGATCATGAATACGAATACTCCCGCCGCCCACTTCTACCCCATTTAAGACCATGTCGTGTTGGTAACTCCGCACCTTCAAGGGGTCAGCATCTAAAAGCGCTACGTCTTCCTCTTTAGGCCGGGTAAACATATGGTGCATGGGCGCACAATAGCCGTTCACTTTTTCTTCCTCAAACAACGGAAAATCGACAATGAATGCAAAAGCCAAAACGTTCGGGTCGCGCAAGCCCAAAAGGGTTCCTAATTCTAATCGCAATTGCGCCAATGAATCACGCACAATTTTTTTGTCCCCGGCACCAAAAAAGAGAATGTCGCCGTCTTTGGCGCCACACGCGGCCGCAAGTTCCGCAATTTTTTCGTCACCTAAAAATTTGGCAATCGGCGATTTGACTTTTCCGTCTTGAAAAACAATATAGGCCAAACCTTTGGCGCCGTATTTTTTTACCATTTCCGTTAACTCATCAATCGTTGCGCGGGAAAATATTGCTGCCCCGGTTGCCGCAATAGCTTTTACCACGCCGCCTTTTTCTAGAGCTTTGGTAAACACCTCGAACCCGCAATCGCGCACCACGTCGCTCACATCATGCATTTCCAACCCAAACCGCAAATCGGGTTTGTCGATGCCGTATTTTTCCATCACGTCGGCATAGGTTAATCGCGGCCAGGGTTTTTGCAAGATTCTTTTTTGCGGCACCAACTCTTTGCATATGCCGGTAAAAAGTTCTTCCATTAAATCTAAAATATCTTTCTGCTCAATAAACGACGCTTCCATATCTAATTGATAGAATTGGTCCGGCGAGCGGTCGATCCTAGGATCTTCATCGCGAAAACACGGCGCAATTTGAAAATATTGATCGAAACCCGCGACCATCAACATTTGTTTGTACTGTTGCGGCGATTGCGGAAGCGCGTAAAACTTTCCGGCATGAAGCCGCGACGGCACTAAAAAGTCGCGCGCGCCTTCGGGGGTGCTTTTGGTTAAAATCGGCGTTTCGACTTCCTGAAAACCTTTGCCCCACATAAATGTCCGCATGTATTGAATCACCTTGGAACGCATTTCGATTTTTTTGCGAATCATGTCGCGGCGCAAATCCAAATACCGGTACTTCATGCGCACTTCTTCGTTTAAACCTTTGGCTTGCTCTACCGCGTCTTCCCCTTCCTTTAAGGCAATCTCAAATGGCGGAGTTTTGGCGGCATTAAAAACCTTTAACGTCTTCACCTCGATTTCGATTTCCCCGGTCGGGATTTTTTTGTTGGTCATGGCGTCCGGGCGTTTTTGAACAACACCCTGCGCTTGCAAGACGAATTCCGCGCGGACGCTATCGGCCACATTCCACGCTTGTTGATTTTTCTCTGGATTAAACATTAATTGCGTAATGCCATAGCGATCGCGAAGGTCAATAAAAATCAACCCGCCGTGATCGCGACGCCGGTTGACCCACCCGGTAAGCGTTATTTCTTTGCCAACATCACTTGCGGTAAGCTGTCCGCACGTATGTGTTCGAAGCATAGTTTTTCGTCAATAACAACGGCTCAATTATAGTCATTTTTGAGACTTTCGTCAATATAAAACAGCAGCCAGAGATCAGCTGTCAGAAATCAGAAATGCTTAAAAAAACTGACTGCTGCCTGCCCGCCATGACAGGCAAATGGCAGGCGGGTCTGCTGACAGCTGATTTTGTCCTTTGCGGCCCGTCCTCCCAAGAAAACGGGCCGCGTTCGCTACTGCCGTTGTTCGCCGCAACTTCGCGGCACGAACGGGATGTCATCGCCGTACTTCATCATGTGGATGATGACGCAACAGCGACCACAACGCCGCCCGTGCTCACGGATTCGACGGTGAGTCTTGGATCGTCCGTTTTGGGCATACCTGCCCTCAACGAAACGACCCAAAACTCTCACCCGAAAGCAGCGCATTGTTGTCTCCTCTGCCGGTCGAAGACGCCGGCATGAGTTCGAGACGCCCGGTCTATCACCGTCCGCAACCGCGGTACCTCCACTTGTGGACTCGCCACAGAGCGTAGGCAAACCACGACCTCGAACGGCGGATCGGGGCAAAATGTCTCATACGGTCTCCCTCGTTGACGACCGCCACCATGGCGACCGTCCTTTGATGGCTTTATTGTAACAAAAAACACCGATTATTCAAAGCGGTGAATTCAGGATCGAGGGATCCGACCTTCGGAAAGGTCGGATCCCTCACAATCTATTTATTCAACAAAGTCGCGTCTGCTCTCTTTCCGCTTTCTTTCCACAAAAACGTTGGCGCCCACAAGGCATCAGCGACGGTTTCGCTAATCACTACCGCGTCCGTCCCGTCAGGTTTTGTTGCAACCAAGCGTAAATCGATGGCTGAACTTTTGGGTTCACTTACAAGTAATTCATTGTTGCTACGCAAAACATAATCCCGCACATCGCCAATCACTTGTTTTGTTACCTCGCTCGTTCCACCCTTATCCACACGGAATAAACCGTCGTAGTCTTTGCCATCTCTGTAAATGTAATACAACGGATCGCTGGTGCTTAAGACTTCTACTTCATAAGGCCCATTGTCGGTTCCGGAAATAATTTGCTCATCTTCAAGAGTGGTAAGATTCAACCGGCGCAGGCCATTGCGTGACCCATCTGACGTGGTTGCATAGTACACCCACCGCTCGCCGTTTTCTTCCACCAAAGCTTCCATGGGTTTTGCCAAAACCTCGCCAATGATGGTTCGCGTATTTGTTGCTAAATCATACACAACACTTCCCGTAGCTTCGTATGTCTGGTTACGAAACTCAAACTTCGTGTATGCCAACTGCGCCAAATCTTCGTTCCACGTTAATGGAAACACCCCGCCGCCATCAAAAAGTTGATGCACGCCGGTGTCTAATAACCGATCTTCTTTATACTTCACGTCATAAAGATAGAGATCGTAATTGCTATTGGTATACAGAATTTGGTCGGCCATGCGAGAAACGCGGTAACTCTCTACGCCATCTTTGCTCCATGTATCGATTTCTTGAAACGTCTTTGGATCGCGAACAGAAAGATCGACTTTATATTTCCATTGAAACGCTTGATCTGATTGATCCGTATGCGTTGCTGTAACTAACGCACTTTCGTTCCACAACAAAATAGCATCGGCCGTAATGCCGGTTGGTGTTGTCAACCATTGTGAATCATCCCGCGAGGCCGTAAATAATTCGCGGTTCGTAATATACCCTGCCATGTTCGCCGATTCTTCCTCCTCTGCTTCATTGGTTTGATTCGTTGTGTTCGTTTCGTTTGTTGCAACAGGCGTTGACGTATTGGTGGCATACCAAATACCATAGGCAACGCCGGCCGCAACGATTAAAAATACCAAAATTTTAAGCGCGTTTTTGAACATAAATAAAAATACTTTTACTTAATTCAATAAGAATAAGAGCCAAAAGCGCCGCGGCAAAGGCGAGCGACCACTCGAACCACCCTAAAGCCACAACACCCAAAAATTGCGAAAGGAACGGCCAATAGATAGGCGCCATCTGTAATAAGAAGCCCCCGAAGACTGCCAGTAAAAGATAGCGGTTGCTAAAAAAGTTCATATCAAAGATAGATCGGCGCGTCGAGCGAATGGCGAAAACGTAAATAAGCGAATCAATGCCCGATGCAGCAAAGGTCACGCTTTGCGCGAGTATCATATTGTCGGTGGCACGATACACTATCCAAAACACGGCCAAATTTACCGCGCCCGTCAACAACGAAATCATGGTAATAAAAAATTTCATTTCGTTATTCAGAATGCCCAAACGCTTGCCCCGTGGACGTATGCGCATAATGTCCGGTTCTTCGGGTTCGGCTGTCAGCGCCACGTTGGGAAACCCGTCAGTGACCAAATTGATCCACAAAATTTGCGCGGCTGTCAAGGGTAGCGGAATGCCTAAAAGAAGGCTTGCGGTGATAAGAAAAATTTCCGAAAAGCTGTCGGAGAGTAAGTACAAAATGATTTTGCGAATGTTGTCAAAAATGACCCGGCCTTGTTTGACCGCGGCCACAATGGTTTCGAATCGATCGTCTAACAGCACAAGATCAGCGGCATCTTTGGCAACTTCGGTGCCCGATCCTAACGCCACCCCAATGTCTGCGGCCTTTAACGCTGGGGAATCGTTGACGCCATCACCGGTCATGGCCACCACCTCGCCATTGGCTTGCAACGCGTCGACAATGCGCAGTTTATCTTCCGGCGTGACGCGCGCAAAAACCGAGACATTGCGCACACGTTCACGCAATTGTTCTTCAGATAGCCGCAGTAAGTCTTTGCCTTCCATCATCGCGCTAGCGTCTACCGGAAGCGCGATTTCGGTAGCAATCGCCCGAGCGGTTAACGGATGATCGCCGGTAATCATGATGGTGCGAATGCCTGCCTCTTGCGTTTCGCGAATTGTTTGAGCCGCCGTAGCACGCAAAGGATCCTTAATGCCCACAAATCCCACAAAAACCCAGCCGGTTCCGTGTTCAACGATGGTTGGCAGATCGGCATTTTTTGCCGGCACTTTCCGATACGCTAAAGCCAAAAGCCGCAATCCTTTTTTGCTCAAGGTTAAAAATTTCTGCTGAATCTGCCCCTCTAATTCCGGCGTCAGACGAACATGTTTTTTCCCTTTAAGCGCAAACTGCGACATGGCCACAATTTTTTCTGGCGCGCCTTTGGCATACACCAGATGTTGGGTTGCAGATAATCCATGCATGGTCGCCATCCATTTGCGCGTAGAATCAAAAGGAACCGTTGCTAACCGCGGCTCTACTTTTTCTAAGTCGGTTTTATGAAAACCCATGTCTAAGCCTGCGGCCAACAAGGCGCGATCGGTTAAGTTTCCAATAAAGGTGCGGTGCTCGGTGGGCTTATCGGCATTCGCAACCGTGGCATCGTTGCACAAAACGCCTAAACGCAATGCAAACAAAATTTCGTGTTCCGCAGCTTTTGTATGCTCTATTCCCCAATCATGATCCAGTGTTGCCAACTCGACCACTTTCATTTTTCCTTCGGTGAGGGTTCCGGTTTTGTCGGTGCAGATGACGGTAGTGGAACCCAACGTTTCCGCGCCTAAAAGATTTTTGACCAAACCATGGCGTTTCAAAATCCTCTGCATGCCAATAGCTAACACAGCGGTCACGGCAATAATCAACCCTTCCGGAATGGCGGCAACGGCTAAGGCGACCGCCAGAGCAAACATGTCAAAAATCGCTGAACCTAAGAGCGTGCCCGTAACAAAAATCATGAGGGCTAACACCAAAACAATAACCCCCAATCGTTTCGAAAAATGCGATAGTTGCTTTTGCAGGGGGGTTTCGGCCTCGCGCGTTTGCTGTAACAATTTCGCAATCTTGCCCATTTCGGTTGCAACACCGGTTGCGGTTACCACTCCCAACGCCGACCCATTGGTAATAAAGGTTCCAAAAAACACCATGCTGGTTTGTTCGGCCAAGGGTGTGGTGTCTAAAACCTTTTCCGGCGTTTTTTTTACGGGATGCGACTCGCCAGTAAGACTCGCCTCGTTCACTTCGCAATCCGTCGCTTCCAGAATGCGAATATCCGCGGCAATGTGATCGCCGGGACGTAAAAAGAGAATGTCACCCGGAACCAACATCCGCGCCTCAATGTGCTCTTCTTTATGATCGCGAAGCACGTTTGCGGTCAACGGCACAATTTTTTTTAAACTTGCCAACGCCTTTTGTGCGCGGAACTCCTGAATAAAACCAATAATGACATTGATGATAATGGCAAAAGCAATAACTGCCGCGTCTGCCGTTTCGCCAAGTAAAAGAGAAATGGCGGTGGCAATGATTAAAATATAAATCAGCGCGTTGCGAAATTGACGCACTAATATTTTCCAATGCGAGTCTAAAACTTTCTCGGGCAGCGCGTTATGGCCAACGTTTTTTAACCGTGCCTGCGCTTCTTTAGCGGTCAGGCCAATGGAGCGACTGTGAAGCGCTCGCAAGACCGATGGGGCTGATTGTGCAAAAAAACGACTCTCTTCCATGGTTTTATTATACCATAAATCATTGACGAAATGGGGATGAATTGATATACTCGCTCTTGTTCATTCGTCATAAGTCTTGTAAATGGGCCATTAGCTCAGTGGTAGAGCGAGAGGCTTTTAACCTCTGCGTCGTGGGTTCGATTCCCTCATGGCCCACTAAAAGAAGACACCCCTTACGGGGTGTCGTTCTTTTATTTCGGCCATGAGGGAATCGAACGGGCAGGAGCGAAGCAAGCTTGTCCTGAAAGGACAAGCGCAGATGAGCGTCGAAAAGCTGCCGGTGGCAGGTTTTCGCTGCCCAGGACAACGAAGTCACGTACCGCATGGTACGTGACGAGGCGGAATTCCCTCATCTGGACAGAGGGAATCGAAGGCGACCGATCCTTGTGCCGGTGGCACAAGGAAGCGGCGCCCGGCTTCGGAGGAGAGCGACGAGTCATGCGAGGAGCTCGGGGGAGAAGGATTCCCTCATGGCCGGTCAATCCAAAACCGCGCCTTGAGTCCAAACCCTACATCTGACATAATAGACCTAACCTATCTTTTCCTATGCCCCAACCTACCGCCATCATTGTCACTGGCCCGCCGGCGTCTGGCAAAACTACTCTTGCCCGCGCCATTGCCATGGAATTCCACTTGCCCCTCTTTTGCAAAGACGACATTAAAGAGCTCCTTTTTGATCACCTTGGTTGGAGCGACCGCGAATGGTCCCGCAAATGCGGCATTGCCACCTACGGCATTTTGTATTATTTGATAGCGTCCGAACTCCGGGCGCAAAAATCCTTTATTGTGGAAAGTAATTTTCAGCCGGACTTTGATACACCAAAACTTCTCGCCTTGCAAAAGGAATTTGATTGTCGTTTTATTCAAGTCCGCTTAGATGCCCAAAAAGATGTTCTGTTGAAACGTTTTCATGAACGCAATGCATCTAAAAACCGTCACCCTGGGCATTGTGACGAAGATAACGAACCAGCTTTTATTAAAAGCTATGCCCTTCGCCATGGATCGCTAAAAATCGGTGGCGAACTTTTTGACATCGATACTACAGATTTTTCCAAAGTCAACACGCCAGATTTACTCTTGCGTATTAAGGAAAAAATGAAAAACTATGCTTAAGCCGGCTGTTTCTTAAACGCTTTGAGCTTATTTAAGTAGCGACGCCGGTCTTTAGTGATAACGCTATCTTCCTCTAAAACATCCACAAGGCAATCCGTACGGTACTCTTGTTTTCGGTGAATACCCAAAAGATCACCACGCAAATCGGCCAATTTGTCGTCTAAATATTCTTTTGTTACCATCTTGGATTCCATGCTTCCCATTCTCGACTCTATGGCACCCATCCTTGACTCTAAAGCATCAAACCGAGGATTAACCAATGCTTCAAAAGCTTCGCCGAGGGTGGCAAAGATAATATCGACTATCTCCTTTTTATCACTTTTCGTTAACATAACATTGGGCGTTAAAGATTAAACGCGATTCTAAAGAACGCCCAATCACAATATAGCACAAAATGGGATATGTGACGATTGTGGAAAATGTGAACTTTCTCGACCTCTATTCCCCCTCTTCTAAAGTTGTTAAATCCTCATCCCGAATACCTAGTTCTGTTAAAATCCAAAGATGTCGCTCGTTACCGGGGTCAAATTTTCCCAGACTTAAACGCATGAGCTCACGTGGATTGTTACGCACAAGATTCCATGCGGCAATATTTCCTTCTCGATATACCATATCTTTGGCAAATGCCACGCCTGGTGTTTTGCAATCCGTCCCGCGAAATGTCCGCACCCGCGTTACCCCATGCAAGATTGCGGCCTTCGGGAATAGCCGCTTCTTTACTTCGTCCTAAAACCATCGCATTCAGTGTGAAGTAGTGTTGCATCCACTCATGAACCTCACGAAAAGTTCGGGGTTTTCCGTCAACGCCACGCGCCAAGCTATTCGACAAATGCCCCAAGAGTCCAGAAAAATCGGAAACTTTCCCTTCCAAAGCTTGTTCTCGCATCGTTGCCACACCTTCTTCCGCGCCTTCATAGCGATCTAAACCCAAACCCAGTAAACGCAATTTTGAACGTTCCCCATTGATACGTCTTTTAACGTGCGTGCCAACTTCATGTACCATTAAGCGCTCAAGCTTCGAACGCGTTTTTGCGCCAGTCGAGACTTTGACCGCCCGATTCTCTTGATCAACACTAACCGTACCGCGATTCACCATTTCGACGCTCCAACCTTCAGCGCCAACTTTCTGCAAAGCCAATTCAAACTCTCTTTTTAGCGCGTCACCAGATAAAGAATCCCCCTCGCCCTCAAAAGAAATAAGATCGCTGAATTCTTGTTCCACGCTCCCCTTCGCAGTAGTAATTTCAGATTCGCCCGGAAGCGGATTTAATTTCGCATCGGGAAGGTCTTCGGGCAACATCTGTAAAAACGCGCGCGCATATTCGGCAATATCTGGATTACTGGATGCCACGTGTTTTTCTGCATACGCCCTCAACTGACCAATAGTATAAGCAAAAATTTCTTTCGATGGCTCACCGTAGACAAATGACGTGTAGCGATCAAACTTACGCATGTCACCGCTTTCCGACGCCTTCATTAAACCTATTTCTGCGAGTTTCTCATTAATGCGCCAACGATAGGCTTGCCTTACGGCCTCATTCTGCTCATGCGCTAAAACATCTTTTTTAAGTGCACGCAGGTTTTGATCGCGTCGAACAAGATCGTCACGATCTAATTTCGGATAATGAAGCGCGGGGTTCTCAATATCGCCATTTTCAAATTTCTGTTTTTCCTCGACTCGCGCTCCACTGTCATCTTCAAAATATTCGTACGCCTGAATACTACCGTCCGCCAAAAAACGATCGTACCATCGATCATCGAGGGTTTCCGTGGACGACACTTTCTTTTCTGCGGTCTCCGGCGCTTTTATTTCTGAAGTCGCTGATACATTAATGCCCATGTCTGCAGGCGAAGGTCTTCCTTCTCCAAATGGTAACATAAGGTTAGTCAAAATGATTAGAATTCAATCCTAACACAAGATTAAATCTAGCAAAAAACTAATCATGAGTCAAGACAGGTGTACCGATCGGTGTCCAGTTGTATATCCATTCGGCGTTGGTGGGTGACACATTAATACATCCATGACTGCGGCGGGTGCCAAACGCATTGTGCCACGTTGCCGCGTGAATGTATAAATGATTCGACCACCGCAAATTGTGTTTGACGTCTTGAATATTATAATTGTTCGGGTTGTTTGCGCCATACGACCACACATAATCATGCGTGGGAAACTTCGCGCTCACCGCAAAAGCGCCGGTTGGTGTAGGGAACGCCACCAAGCCCGAAGAGATTAAAAACGTTTTTACTTCTTTGCCATTTTCAAACGTCCACAAGCGTTGCTCGGAAATATCCACTTCAATAAATTTTCCCATTGACGGCGCTTTACTTGCCACGGCCGCCCCTCCGCGGGCAACCATCTCTCGCTTGGTTTGCGCAATATGTGATTGCTGTTTGGTTGGCACCACAACAACATCGGCAACGTTATCGTTATTGACATCGGACATCGATACTGCGGTACCGCCACGAAAATCCGATTCATAGGGTTGAATGTTTTTAGAAAGCGCGGTTCCGTTCGCTTCAAAAAATCGTATATGCGATCCCCCACCCGCTCGCGCCGAAACCACGACTTCATCAAAACCATCTTGATCAACATCACCCCCAGCAAGGTTTACACCACCATCAAAACCCGCATCAAAAACGCGGAAGCTTCCTAAAACTTTTTTATCTCCTGTGGTTTTATAAACTTTCACCCACGATTCCCCGGCTTGATACACGCCCACAATCACTTCGTCTTCTGCCCCGCCATCCACATTGGCAGTTGCCACACTCACCCCACCTTTATGAGCCGATGCCCATGGGAACAGATCAAAACCCTGGTACACCCCCGAACCATTTGTTGCGCGCACATGGCCACTGGAACCCGATAGCGATCCAAAAAGAATCTCATCTTTGCCGTCACCATTAATGTCCCCGGCCGCAACAGACGCTCCACCAGAAAATTTCACACCGTACGGAAAGAAACCTCCGGGAATATTGAGTTCCACACCTTCACTGCTAAACACACGCGCATGAACAATGCCATTGTTCGGAACGGTGACGATTTCCGCAACGCCGTTGCCGTCAAAATCCCCAACCGCCACATTCACGCCCTTGTTCATTTTTACGTCGTATGCAAAAAAACTTTTCTTAAGATTTCCGGAACCATCGTAAATGGCAACCTGCGGCCCCCCACCAGCTTGCGCGCCCACGACAATTTCTGCAATGCCGTCACCCGTAACATCGCCGGTTGCAACACTTAATCCGCCTTGAAACTTTCCGTCGAGCGCCGAAAAACTTTCCGTAAGCTCCAAGGAGTCAGATGTATAGACTTTTACGTCCGGCTTGCGCGCGTCGGTTGCAAAAGCTGGCTGGGCTAAAAGCGCCACCAGACCTATGGCCAAGATCGTTGGAAAAAAAGTGTAGAGAGACCGCATGAATTTTGATGTTTGTTTTAAAAAAGAAAGAGCCCCTAGTTTTGGAGCTCTTTATATTATAAGTATAGCATGAAAATCGCTTCTTGTCAAATTCACGATTCTCGACGATCAAGGAAATCGGATCTTTAACCCCCTCTTGAGATCGGATCTCAAAAGCCCTTTTTGGATCCGATCTGAACTGTTGTCAAAAGAGGCATTTTAGCGTAAAGTATAAAAGCTGAAAGAAGGAGAAAACTTCTGCTTTATGGACATCACACTCGCAACAAACAAACAATTAGAGAAAATCCCGCCGCAAAATCTTGAAGCCGAACAAGCGGTTTTGGGATCGCTTTTAATTGACAAAGACGCCATCATTAAAATCATGGACATTGTGACGCCCGAAGATTTTTACAAAGACAAACACAAAATGATTTTTGAGGCGATCACGGATTTATACACGCGCCATGAGCCCATCGACGTCGTGAGCTTAACCAACCGTTTAACCGAACGCCAGCAATTAGACGCGGTCGGCGGACGCAGTTATTTGGTGAGTCTTGCCAACACGGTTCCGACCGCAAGCAACATTGAAAACTACGCGCACATTGTTCAACGCAAAGCCACCTTGCGACGATTACTGAATGCCGCGTCCGAGATGATCAATTTAGGGTACCAAGAAGTGGAAGACGTGGACGTGGTGTTAGACCAAGCTGAACAAAAATTGTTCACCGTCTCGCAAAAGTATTTAAAGCACAATTTTATTCCTATTGGTTCGGTTCTCAATGAAGCGTTCGACCGTATTGATGAAATTCATCGCGACGGCAACAAAATGCGTGGCCTAAAAACCGGTTTCACAGATTTAGACAACATCCTTTCGGGTTTGCAAAAATCGGATTTGGTCATTATTGCGGCGCGCCCGAGCATGGGAAAAACATCGTTAGCTTTAGACATTGCCCGCCAAACCGCCATGAACGGCGCAACGGTAGGGTTGTTCAGTTTGGAAATGAGCAAAGAACAATTGGTGGATCGCCTGCTCTGCGCGCAAGCCGATGTGGATTTATGGAAAATGCGCACCGGGAAACTTTCGGACCGCGATGTGGACGGAACCGGCATGAACGATTTTCAGCGCATTGGCGATGCCATGGGCAAACTTTCCGAAGCCGCGATTTATATTGACGACGGTGGAAGCAACAATATTATGGAAATTCGCACCAAGGCCCGACGGCTAAAAATGGAACACGGGCTCGATCTGTTGATTGTCGACTATTTGCAACTTCTCACCGGAAGTATTAAAACCGACAACCGCGTGCAAGAGGTGTCAGAAATTTCGCGGTCAATGAAACAGCTGGCGCGGGAACTGAATGTTCCGTTGGTGGCATTGTCTCAATTATCGCGCGCCGTGGAATCGCGCAATATACAGATTCCGAAACTTTCGGATCTTCGCGAAAGCGGCTGTTTGCTTGGCAACACCGCGATTGTTGATGCCGAAACTGGCACTAAGTACGCGATGGAAAAGCTAGCAAATAGGAAAAAACAAAAGTCTATTCCCATCTTTGCAATGAATAGTGAAAATAAGATTATCAAAGCTGAAATGTCCAAGGTTTTCACCTCTGGAAAAAAGGAAGTCTTTCGCCTCACAACACGCGGTTGTCAGGTGATCCATGCATCGGCAAATCATCCTTTCTATAAATCACAGGGGTGGTTTCAATTAGACCAACTCAACATTGGCGATCGTATCGCAATATGCCAATCTATTATTCCTCAAAAAATGACGGGGGCGACTGTTGAATGGAGTGAAATTGTCTCTATGACTTCTATAGGCGTACACGAGGTCTATGATGCGACAGTACCTGGTTACCACAATTTTGTTGCGGATGATATCATTGTTCATAATTCCATCGAACAAGATAGTGACGTTGTGGTGTTTATTTATCGTGAAGATTATCATAAAAAAGACACGGACCGACCAAATATTGCCGACATTATTATTGCCAAACACCGCAATGGCCCGGTGGGCCAAGTCGAGTTATTCTTCGATCAAACCAAAGCCAGCTTCCGCAATTTAGCGCGCGCGGATCATGGGTTTGAACCACCACCTTTGGGGATGTAATGAGTATTTAGTATTTGGTAATTAGTAATTAGGAATCTTCAAAATCCTAACTACCAATTACTAACTACTAACTACTGCTTCTATGGCCGGCTTTCAAAAACTTAAACAGTTTCGTGAATTGCGAAGTCAAGCAAAAGAATTACAAAATCAACTGTCGCAAGAGACTGTGCATGTGGATCGCATGGGTGGAAAAATTGCCTTAGTCATGGATGGCAATCAAAAAGTTCTCTCTTTGCATATTGATCCTGCATTAGTAACAAACGGCAATGCCGAAGACTTAAGCAAAGAACTTTCCGAGTTGTTTAACGATGGAGTCAAAAAAGTACAGCGAGCTATGGCGCAAAAAATGGCCAAAGAAGGCAAGCTGGATCTGTCGAGTTTGTTGAAATCCAAAAATGAAAAGTGAAATACTCTATCACTTGATTGATCATTTTAATCGTCTGCCCGGGATTGGACCTAAAACGGCAGAGCGGTTAGTCTACTCTTTATTAAAACGCTCGAAAGCAGACCTTACGGATTTTGCCCAAACACTTTTGCGTTTGCAAGAGACCATTCATGTGTGTTCGTTGTGCCACGATTTAAGCGAAAAAGATCCGTGTAGCATTTGCACAGATAAAACGCGCGACTCGCAGACATTATGCGTGGTTGCCGAAAGCCAAGATGTGGCGGCGATTGAACGCACGCGGCAATACCATGGACGGTATCATGTGTTGGGCGGAGTGATAAATCAAATCGAAGGCATTGGCCCGGACAAATTGAATATTGCGCATCTTGTTGCGCGCGTAGATAAAGAAGCGATCCACGAAGTGATTCTTGCAACGAACCCCGACATGGAAGGCGAATCCACCGCCCTTTATCTTGCTCAATTATTGAAAAACAAAAACATCACCCTCACACGTTTAGCGCGGGGGTTGCCCATGGGTTCTAATGTAGAATACGCCGATGAAATTACTCTCGGCAATGCCATTACCGGCCGGCGCACGCTTTAAACTGCAATCTTCTCGATCTTCACGCGTGTAAACGATTGACGATGACCATTCACCGTTCCACTGCGGGTTTTATTTTTGTATTTAATCACGCGAATCTTTTTGGCGCGGCCATTTTGTAACACGGTTGCGGTAACGCGCGCACCAGAAACCGTTGGCGTTCCCACAGTCGTGACGGTTCCCTCTTTATCGGAAACCAACAAAACATCCTCAAAAACCACTTCGCTGTTTTCGTCAACAGCAAGCTTTTCTAAAGTGACCACATCCCCTTCTTGGACTTTATATTGTTTTCCTCCGGTTCGAATAACGGCAAACATAAAAAAAAGACAATGACTTACGCTTCCACAGTATAAACGATCCCGCTCCTAAAAGTCAAGGGAGCGTTCTCTCTCATGTCAAATGCGACATAGCGAATTCTTTGGGTGTTTGCATATT
>CAZRYK010000025.1:0-15652 GCA_964604315.1 uncultured Gammaproteobacteria bacterium | reverse complement strand
TCTTTTTGACATCTTTCAAATGCAATTCACGAACCCGTTCCAGCTTTTCTGGGAGCTGTTTATTCGTGGTGGATGGGTTTTAGCTCTCGTCGGGTTACTCATTGCGCTTTGGGAAGTGCGTTTATCCGCGGCGCAACAGCGTTACCGCGATGCGGTGGAATATGTGCTGTTAGCCATTGACATTCCTCCGTTAAGCGAAAAGCCGATTAAGGCGGCAGAAAATATTTTTTCGCAACTGGCTGGCAGCCAATCAAAAGGTAATCTCTTGGACCGGCTGTGGAAAGGAAAAAATCAAGAACCGTTTAGTTTAGAAATCATTGTCCGCGGCGGCCGGGTGCAGTTTTGCGTGCGTACCGCCAAACCTTTTCAAGCGCTGGTTGAATCCGCCATTTATGCGCAATACCCGGATGCGCAGATTTATGTTGTGGAAGATTACACGCTCGATGCGCCCAAACGGTTTCCGCATGAGCAGTACGATCTTTGGGGAACAGAATTCGTGCTTGCTAAACCCAATGCCTACCCCATTCGCACCTACATGAATTTTGAGCACACAATTTCTAAGACTTTTGCAGATCCGCTAACCAGTGTTGTAGAGACCCTAAGCCGGTTCCGGAAATCCGAAGAAGGCTGGTTACAATTTCTCATCACACCGATTGATCAAGATTGGCAAGCGGAGTCGATTAAAACCGTCAAAAAGTTAGTTGGCGAGAAAATTAAAGAAAAACCGTCTTTAGTTGGCGCGTTGTCTGCGCCAGTTGGTAAAGAGGCCGTGTTTGCGTTAAATCAGATTTTGGGCGGCGCCGGCGAAGAGGCTGGCAAGACCGCCAATAATAAAGAGAGTAAAGATAAAAACCAATTGCAATATTTGACGCAAGGCGAGCAAGATATTGTGTATGCCATTCAAGAAAAGGCGGCAAAGATTGGTTTTCAAGTAAAATTTCGGTACGTCTACTTTGCCAAAAAAGACGATTTCGATAAAGCCAAAGGTGTTGCCGCGGTCATTGGGTCGCTGATGCAGTTTAACACGCTGAATCTTAATGCATTTAAACCGGGCAAACGAACCAAAACCGGCGCGGATTATTTTTTTGTGAGCTCACGCATAGCCACGAAGCAAAATAAAATTTTACAAGCGTACAAAGATCGCGACAAAGAAGCCGGGGAAGGTGATGGCTTTATTTTGAATATTGAAGAACTCGCGTCGGTTTTTCATTTTCCCACGCTAGAAAATGCGCATAATCTTGCGCTGGCCCGCGTGGAAGCAAAAACCGGCGAAGCGCCCGCAACGCTACCGGTGGAAACCGATGCCGAAGAAGGGGAGGAAATTGCCGTGTTGCCAGGTCCAAACTTAACAGAATCTTCAGATCACGCTTTAATGCCCGATCAAGTCACGGCGACAGTTGCAACAGAAGCGATACAAGTAGCAGAAACCGTCACGCAAGACACGGTTGCCTCTTTGCCGACATTCGCTTCGCAAGCGGCATCGGCCACGCCGCCGGGCCGCGGGGAAGCGCCACCTAACCTTCCTGTTGTATAATACATTCTATGAACGATCAACCCATTACGCTTTTTGCCGCCACAACTTTTCATAATGAAATGCGCCGTTTTGGCATTAAATTAGATGATCGCCGTCGTCACATGTACTTAATTGGAAAAACCGGCATGGGAAAAAGTGTCATGTTAGAAAACATGATCATTTCCGATCTTCAAGCCGGGAATGGCGTTGCGGTTGTGGACCCGCACGGAGAGTTAGCCGATCATGTTATTAATTTTGTTCCGCCGCACCGCATTGACGACGTGGTGTACTTTAATCCGGCCGACAGCAACTTTCCCATTGGTTTCAACATTTTAGAAAGCGTCAGTCCGGAATACAAACCTTTAATTGCCAACGGGCTTGTGGGCGTGTTCAAAAAAATCTGGGCCGATTCTTGGGGCCCGCGCTTGGAGTACATTTTAATGAATACTATCCTTGCGTTGTTGGAATACCCGGGAAGTACATTATTGGGTGTGATCCGCATGTTGGTAGACAAAAAATACCGCCAAAAAGTGGTGGACAAAATTCAAGACCCGGTAGTGCGGTCTTTCTGGATCAATGAATTTGCCAACTATAATGAAAAATTCCGATCAGAAGCCATTTCGCCGATTCAAAACAAGGTTGGGCAATTTTTGTCCAGCGCAATTATTCGCAATATTGTCGGTCAACCCAAGAGCACAATCGATGTACGGAAAATCATGGATGAAAAAAAGATTTTAATTATCAATTTGTCAAAAGGGTTGATTGGCGAAGAAAATTCCGCGCTCTTAGGCGCCATGATGATTACCAAAATTCAACTGGCCGCCATGAGCCGCGCCGACATTCATGAAGATGAACGCAAAGATTTTTATTTGTACGTCGACGAGTTTCAAAACTTTGCAACGGAAAGTTTTGCCGATATTTTATCTGAAGCGCGAAAGTACCGTTTGAACTTAATTATGGCGCACCAGTATATTGAGCAACTGGAAGAAGAGGTGGCCGCGGCGGTTTTTGGCAACGTGGGAACTCTGGTGAGTTTCCGTGTTGGCGCGACAGACGCCGAGTATTTAGAAAAAGAATTCTCGCCCACGTTTCTTATTGCCGATCTTGTGAATTTACAAAAATATCGCGTTTATTTAAAACTCATGATTGACGGCATGTCGTCGCAACCGTTTTCTGCTATGGGGCTTCCGCCGCGAACCGATATTACGAACAGCAAAGAGCCGGTGATTGCCCAATCGCGTGAACGCTACGCACGGCCTAAGGCAAGCGTGGAAGATCATATTATGGAATGGAGCGGTTTAAATGTTGAGCAACAAGTATCACATCAGAAAAAAGTGGAGACGTCGTTGGGTCAGCAAAAAAATAATGGATCAAAACCACGGCGATCAGAAGAACCGCGAGGAAACCCATCTGACGTGCGACCACAATCACCATCTGGAGTCCAACAACCTGCCCAACAACTACGAAGCGCGAGTAGCGGAATTAACTTTATGGAACACCTTGCGCAAGCTCAAACTCAAACGGTTTCAGAGAATAACGAGGTAAGGCAACGGCAAGAGCCCCGTGTTTCTTCGCATGAAAATCGCGATCGTCCGCAAGAAGACAGAGCGCAACAACAGCGTCCACAAGAGCATGTTGCACCTCATTCTTCGCAACAACAGGGCATGCCGGGGCAAGAGTCCGGCTCTCAAAAACGTCGACGCCGAAGACGCCGAAAGAAGAAAAATCAGAGTAATTTTCAGCAGACCGAAGTGGTGACATTGCCCACTGGACAAGAGCAATCCTTGCATGATATGTTACCCCGTTCCGAAGAACAAAGACGGCCGGAAGTTGCACCGCAAACGCTTCCAACTCCAGCACCGCCATTGCCGCAAAAAGAGCAACCCTTGCAACCCGGTACACCCATTACATTTGACTAGTTGGGAAACCCCCATCCAAACTATGCGTCATTTTTTCAAAGATCATTTTATTCCACATGCGGGTAATAATTTTCGCCCGCATGCATTGCATCCGCATGCGCTATCGTTGTATGCGCTTTTTTCGATTGTCTTAAAATTGGTCGTCGTCTTGGCGTTGGCATTCACGTATCAAACTCCCGAAGCGTTTGCGGCGCTATCGACGCAACAGGTGATAGAACTCGCCAACACCTCGCGCGCGTCATCGGGATTATCCGCGCTCACGTCCAGCGCGCTCTTAAATGAAGCGGCGCAACAAAAGGCGCAACACATGCTTTCGCAGAACTATTTTGCGCACTATGCGCCCGATGGCACAACGCCCTGGGATTTTTTTCATAACGTCGATTATGCGTACGCCTATGCAGGCGAGAATTTGGCCATGAACTTTATTGACACCGAGCGCGTGCATGACGCATGGATGGCATCGCCAACGCACAGAGCAAATATTATGAATCCGGTGTATAAAGACATTGGTGTTGCGGTGGTGACAGGGGAAATTGACGGCAAAGAAACCACACTTCTGGTACAACTGTTTGGAACATCTTTGGTTCCCACGCTTGCTGAAGAACAACAGAATACCGCGCCGATTGAAACACAAATGGCAACGTCATCCGGTGAAATTATCGGTGGTGAAAAAACCGAAGTTACTATTACCGAGGCTCCGGGCGGATTCTTAAGTTTTCTGCTTTCGTACAGTGACATGTTCTATGTCACGCTCCTGGTCTTTTTGGGTATTGCTTTGACGTTGAAGATCTTCATCAATATTCGCATTCAGCATAAATCGGTTATTGCGCGCAGTGTCGGCCTTGCCGCCGTGCTTGTCTTACTTGCCAACGTGCCACTGCACTTCTTGGAAACGCTTACATCGAAGCTGTTTATTTTGTAGGGGACACATGAAAAAATCTCGCGTGATTGTCGGTATGAGCGGAGGCGTGGATTCATCGGTTGCCGCCGCGCTTCTTGTTCAACAAGGTTACGACGTGGTAGGTATTTTCATGAAGAACTGGTCAGACGCCGAAGGTGTCAGTAATGACACCAACTGCTCATGGGAAAAAGATGCAGAAGACGCACGCCGTGTCGCATCGCTTTTGTCTATTCCTTTTTATGTGTTGAACTTTGAAAAAGAATACAAAGCGCGCGTCTTTGATTATTTTTTACGTGAATACAAAGCCGGGCGAACCCCGAACCCGGATATTTTATGCAATAGCGAAGTCAAATTTCGAGTGTTTTTGGAATATGCGGTTTTACTTGGAGCGCAAAAAATTGCCACGGGTCATTACGCACGGGTAAAAAAGACTCGGCAACGGGCACGACTTTACCGTGGAATCGACAGGACAAAGGATCAATCGTATTTTTTGTATCGCTTATCGCAAAAACAATTACAACGCGCCACTTTTCCGCTTGGTGAAATGACAAAAAAAGACGTCCGCACAATCGCAGAAAAGATGAAACTTCCCACTGCGCATAAAAAAGATAGCCAGGGTATTTGTTTTGTTGGCGAGGTGAGTTTAAAAGATTTTCTGTTGCGGTACATTCCTAAAAACCCCGGGCCCATGGTTGCAACCAACGGTCGCGTGTTGGGTACGCATGAAGGTTTGGCGTTTTACACGATTGGTCAACGTCGCGGATTGCCAACAGGCGGTGGGAGCGGCATGCCGTATTATGTGGTAGAAAAAAAACTCGCCACCAATACATTAGTTGTTGCAAAGGGTCACGAGGAAGATCTTTTATGGAAAACGCGACTGACATTAACCGATATCCACTGGATTTCTGGACGCGCGCCAAAACGTGCATTCCGCGGTTTGGCTTCGGTTCGCTATCGACAAGAACCGCAAAACGCAACCGTCAAACGCGCAACCAAACACACCATAGAAGTTGTTTTTGACGCACCACAAAAAAGCATTGCCGAAGGCCAAAGCGTGGTTTTGTATCATGGCGAGGAGGTTATTGGCGGTGGAATCATCACCGGCGCCGCTTGATTTTTGTCTGATTATCCTTCTATAATAGAACATCTATGCTTACATCTGACGACATTCGAAAAAAATACATTGCCTTTTTTAAAGAGCGCGGGCATCAAGAAATTCCGTCGGCTTCATTGATTCCAGAGAACGATCCCACAACACTTTTTACCGGCTCCGGCATGCAATCCATGATTCCTTTTTTGTTGGGCGAACAGCATCCCCAAGGTCGCCGCATTGTGGATTCGCAAAAATGTTTTCGCGCCCAAGATATTGAAGAAGTCGGGGATAATCGCCACACCACCTTTTTTGAGATGTTGGGCAATTGGTCGCTAGGCGATTATTTTAAAAAAGACCAGATTCCCTGGATGTATACTTTTATGACCACGGTGTTAGGTTTAGACCCTCAAAATTTATATTTTACTTGCTTCCGCGGCAACGACGCATTGGACATTCCCAAAGACGAGGAATCTGCCTTATTATGGCAAGAGCTCCTTACGCGCAGTGGCCACGAAGCCCTCATCGTCGATTGTGCCGAAAAAAATGGCATGCAGAAGGGTAAAATTTTTTACTATGACGAAACAAAAAACTGGTGGAGTCGCGCTGGCGTGCCGCAAAACATGCCGGTAGGCGAGCCCGGTGGGCCGGACACCGAAATGTTTTGGGATTTTGGTGAGCATTTAGGCTTGCATCAAAAATCAACGTGGAAAGACCAACCCTGCCATGTGAATTGCGATTGCGGCCGATTTACGGAAATTGGCAATAATGTTTTTATGGAATACCACAAAACCGCGCAGGGTTTTGAAAAACTTGAACAACGGAACGTCGATTTCGGCGGGGGAATAGAGCGCATGGCAACGGCCGTCAATAACGATCCCGATATGTTCCGCATTGACCTTTTTACCGGCATGCGCACTCTCTTAGAGACGCTTTCTGGCAAAAAATATGGAGAGGATACGCAAGAGACTTTTGCCTTCCGAGTGATTATGGATCACTTGCGCGCAGCAACGTTCCTGATTGCTGATGGCGCCTTGCCATCTAACAAAGACCAAGGGTATTTTACACGCCGACTTATTCGTCGCGCTATTCGTTATGGTCGGCTATTAAACCTCCCGCCGGACTTTACCACGCGTGTTTCTCAAACCGTGATTCAAACCTACGCTGACGCATACCCACAGCTTTCACAGCAAAAAGAAAATCTTTATCGTGCTTTAACGGAAGAAACAGATCGTTTTTCAAAAACTCTTGATCAAGGTTTAAGGGAATTTGAAACGATGGTGCGCCAATCCGACGGCAAGGAAATACCCGGATCCCAGGCTTTTCATTTATTTTCCACGTATGGATTTCCTCTGGAAATGACGATGGAACTTGCGCATGAAAAGGGGTATACGGTACGGCAAGACGATTTTCAGAAAGAATTTCAAAAACATCAAGAAACATCGCGCAAAGGAGCAACGCAAAAATTCCACGGCGGATTAGCCGATCATTCCCCGGAATCCACCCGCTTGCATACCGCAACGCATTTATTACACATGTCCCTAAAAAAAATCTTGGGTCCGGAGGTTGAACAAAAGGGGAGCAACATCACGGCAGAACGTTTGCGCTTTGACTTCAACTATCCGCAAAAGTTAACTGCCGAGCAACGGAAAGCTGTTGAAGACATGGTCAATACGCAAATTGCGCGCGATCTTCCGGTGTCGTTTGAAGACATGCCCATAGACGATGCGAAGAACAAAGGGGTCATTGGTCTTTTTGAAGAGAAGTATGGCGATCGCGTGCGAGTGTACACGGTCGGGGATTTTAGCCAAGAGATTTGCGGCGGGCCGCATGTGACGCATACCGGTGAGTTGGGGCATTTTACGATTACCAAAGAGGAGTCATGCGGCGCGGGTTTGCGAAGAATCAAAGCCACGGTTAAGGCTAATATCAGCAGGGGATAAGGCATAAGGTTTAAGGGATAAGTGTTTTAAAATAGCGGTGATTTCTTATAACTTAACCCTTATCCCTTGTCCCTTAAACCTCTTATATTGACATCTACCGGCTTTTTGTTATAATACGTCCACATTTGCTTATTCCAAACTTTAGCTAATAGACTCGTTCCTTCATACCATTTCTACTGCAATTCCCAAATTTTGGTCAAAATCGTTTCAAAATTTTTCTGCTTAGCCTCCAGCTAAACATCAAAATTTATTCAACCATTTTGCCTCAAAATTTGGCAATTTCGTCACGAAAGCGTATGAAGGAACGAGTCTAATATTTTCACAAGATGTTAGCATCTTCATTGGGTGGCAAAACCCAAAGCAATGTTTTATTGCGTCAATTGCGTACCTAAACTATGCAACAACCTCCGGCGAGTGATTCGCCACGGGCACGGTACAATCCATCGGCGGCACCTAAAACCAACAAAAAAGGTTTTCTGGAAATTCTGGGTGTTGTTGACGAGCTTTTACCCAATGCATCGTTCCGCGTAACCTTGGAAAACGGTCATCAAATTCTTGCGCACTTATCGGGCCGTATGCGCATGCATCGTATTCATTTATTGCCCGGCGATCGCGTCACTATCGAAATGACACCGTACGATGTCACCAAGGGGCGCATTATTTACAGACACTAACATTATCAGCTGTCCCTCCTTCGCTGAAGCTTCGGCGGGCAGGCAGCAGTCAGTAAGAATTTTTTTCACACTCTATGAAAGTTCGCGCGTCAGTCAAGAAAATGTGTAAAGATTGTAAATCTCTTCGCCGCAAAGGGCGCGTCTGGATTGTTTGTAAAACACCTAAACATAAACAGCGTCAAGGATAATTATGGCACGTATTGCTGGGGTCACTTTACCGAAAGAAAAGCGCATTGAAGCGGCATTAACGTCTATTTACGGCATTGGATTTGTTCGATCGCGGGAAATTTTACGCACAACAAATATTGATCCCAATAAACGCACGCACAGCTTGTCGATTGATGAAGTGAACACTTTGCGTGAAGTCATTGAAAAACAATTTCGTGTCGAAGGAGACCTTCGCCGAGAAGTGCTTTCGAATATTAAACGTTTGAAAGAAATTAATAGCTACCGTGGAAGTCGGCATGCCAAAAATTTGCCGGTTCGCGGTCAACGGACAAAAACCAATTCTCGCACGGTTCGCGGTAATGTTCGTAAAACAGCTGGCTCTGGAAAGAAAGCCTCTGCGGAGAAAACTTAAACCCCTCTATGGCAACAACAGAAAAACCGAAAACGAAAAAAAAGGTGCGCGCGGTGTCTTCCGGGCAGGTGCATGTTCACGCAACCTATAATAACACCATTATTACGATTACCGATGCGCAAGGCAACGTGTTGGGCTGGGGATCTTCTGGCAAGGCCGGATTCAAAGGACCTAAAAAATCAACGCCCTATGCCGCAACCGTTGTGGTGAAAGATTTACTCGAACGCTTGTCAGAAACAGGTTTACGCGAAGTGGAAGTCTTTGTGAACGGTGTTGGTGGTGGCCGAGAATCAGCTGTTCGAGCGTTAGCTTCTCATGGTTTAGCAGTTACCAGTATTAAAGATATTACTCCCATTCCTCATAATGGCCCGCGGCAACCACGCCCTCGCCGCGTCTAATTATATAGTAGTTGGTAGATAGTAGGAATTATTAAAGAATTCTACTAACTACTAATTTACCAACTACTCATTACTCATTATTCCCATGTCTTATCACGGAGATCCAAAATGTCGCCTTTGTCGCCGAGCTGGCGAAAAACTCTATTTAAAGGGAGAGCGTTGTTTTACGCCAAAATGCCCGATTGTTAAACGGAATTATGTTCCTGGCCAACATGGCCCGGGTTCGCGCATTCGGCTGTCAGAATACGGCACGCAATTAAAGGAAAAACAAAAAGTCAAACGCACGTATGGCATCGCAGAACTGCAAATGCGCAACTACTTTGAAGAAGCGCATCGCCGCGGCGGTGAAACAGGATCCAACTTTGTACAGTTGTTAGAGTCACGATTAGACAACGTGGTCTACCGGTTGGGTATTGGCACTTCGCGTTCCCATGCTCGGCAATTGGTTGTGCATGGCCAGATTCTTATTAACGGCAAAAAAGTGACGATTCCATCCTACGGCGTTCGTGTCGGGGAAGTTATTACGGTTCGCGAAAAAATCACGGCAGCCCCGCAATTTCAGGATCGATTAAAGTCTGCTAAAAACGCATCGATTCCATCGTGGCTGTCGCGCGACGAGAATGCGTTCAAAGGCACGGTGGTCAATACGCCGCAAGGTGCAGACTTGCAATCCGGTTTTAACCTTCAATTACTCGTTGAGTACTACTCACGTTAATTATTTTTTTATGTCACATATTATTTCATTGCCCGAGCGTATTACGGTAACAGACGTCGACGGTTTTACCCAAGAGATCGTCGTGGAGCCTGCGTACCCGGGTTATGGTTTAACGTTAGGAAACGCCATGCGTCGCGTATTGCTCTCATCGCTTCCGGGCGCCGCGATCACCGGTTTTAAAATCAAGGGTGTTCAGCACGAATTTTCCACCTTACCGCATGTGAAAGAAGATGTGGTGCAGATTATTTTAAACTTGAAACGCGTAGAATTAAAACTGCACGACACAGAGGAAGCAACTTTAACACTATCTCTTTCCGGCGCAAAAACCGTCACGGCCGGCGATTTTTCTAAAAACGCTCAAGTAGAGATTTTGAATCCAGACCATGTTTTATTAACCACCACCGATGCGGCGGCCAATATTGAAATGGAAGTAACGGTTGCGTCAGGTCTAGGGTACGAAACCGTGGAATCGCGCGAAAAAGAGAAAACCGAGCTTGGCGTGATTGCGATTGATGCGTTGTATGGCCCGGTCAAAGACGTGAGTTTTAAAACAGAAAATGTTCGTGTGGGGCAAATGACTAATTACGACAAAATTATCTTCCGTATTACGACCAATGGCAGTATTTCGGGTAAAGACGCCTTTAAACAAGCCGCGCATATTTTGGTGGAACAGTTCGGTTATTTGGAGCGACTAGAAGAGTCCGGCAAAGAATAAGATTTTTATGCGACATCGTAGCACAAAAAAAACGTTAGACAGAAAAACCGGGCCGCGCAAAGCATTGCTCGACACGTTATGCGTAAGTGTGGTACTGCATGAACACATGACAACCACGCTTGCTCGCGCAAAGGTTTTACGTCCGCGCGTGGAACGCTTAATTACAACAGCGAAACTGCCCGATGTCTTAACTGCCCGACGCCGACTTCTTTCAAAATTCCGCGGAAACGAAAAGGTGGTAAACAAACTGTTAAGCGATCTTGGGCCGCGATATAAAGACCAAAAAGGGGGATATATGCGGATTATTAAACTTCATAAGCGACGCGGAGATGCGGCATCTTTAGCACGCATCGAATTTATTTAATATGTTACCGAAAACAGAAATCCACACGCTTGATGCTACGGGGCGCCCGGTGGGACGGCTAGCGTCAGAAATCGCCAGAATTTTACGCGGCAAACACCGTGTAGATTTCAGCTATCATCACGACCACGGCGACGCGGTGGAAGTGCATAACGCGTCCCAAATGATTTTTACCGGAAAAAAGGGTGAACGAAAAATTTACCATCGGCATAGTCGCTACCCGGGCAGTATTAAAAGTGTTTCGGCAGGTGATCGATTAGCAAAGAATCCCGATGCGTTGTTGCGCAGTGCGGTGTACGACATGCTTCCTAAAAATAAATTACGTCAGAAAATGATCAATCGCTTAAAGATTATTCACGAGTAACATTCTCTATGAGTGAACTAGCCGCATCGTTAACCTCTCAAATCACCGGAAAATACACCGAAAGCGTTGGCCGTCGGAAGCGGGCAATTGCGCGGGTGCGTTTTTTTAATAAAGGACAAGGAGACATTTTGATTAATGATCAACCCTATCGTAGCTATTTTCCCACGTTTCAGCTTCAACATATTGTTGAACGGCCCCTGCATGTGTTGCAAATGATCAACAAAGGAACCGTCACCGTGCACGTATTGGGCGGCGGTAAAAAGGCCCAAGCCGATGCTGTTCGTTTAGGTATTGCGCGCGTCTTTGTGAAAATCAACGAGGATCATAAAAAATTACTCAAAGGCGAGGGGTTGCTGACACGGGATTCTCGTAAAAAAGAACGCAAGAAGCCGGGGTTAAAACGTGCTCGCCGTGCTCCGCAATGGCAGAAGCGGTAATCCAAGAAACAGCAGTCAGCTGACCCGCCTGCCGACGCCTGAAGCAGTAGCAATGGCGGGCAGGCAGCTGTCAGTAAAAAATCTTACTATTTTTTCTTCCTAATTTCTGACTGCTGACGACTGTCTGCTGGTTTTGCATGCTAACCGCTGACAGATGTTTATGTTATAATAACGCTATATGTCCGCGCATCTTCCGTCGCAGGTTGCAAAAAATACCAGTTACCTTACCGTCGCGTTTCTTATTCAGAAGCTGTTGACGTTTTTTTATTTTATCTACATTGCGCGCTCGCTCAACGACCCGTCACTGCTGGGAAAGTATAATTACGCTTTGTCTTTTGCGTCGATCTTTTCCATCATTCTTGATTTTGGTCTGGGCCCGGTTTTGACTCGCGAAATTGCGAAGACACCGGGAAACGAACAAGATTACCTTAAGAAAATTTTGGGTTTGAAGATTCCGCTCATCGTGGTGGCTATTGCCGCCATGTGGGCTACTACCGGCATTATTCATTTAAGCAAACCGTTCGACCTGTTAGACTTCCAGCTTCTGGCTATTGCAAGCGTCATTATTATTCTGGACTCGTTCACCTTTACGCTTTTTTCCGTTTTCCGCGGACGTCAAATTCTTAAATACGAAGCCGGCGGTATCATGATCTATCAGTTGATTATTGTTGCGGCCGGAAGTTTGTTTCTATTTTTCCACATGCCGCTATATACGCTTCTTTTGGCCATTACCCTAGGCAGTCTGTTTCACTTTCTTTACTCTCTCTTTTTAGTGGTTTTTTCGGCAAATTTGCGCGTCCGTCCAGTATTAGAAAAATCGTTTATTATCCCGACGTTAAAAATGGCTTGGCCTTTTGCTCTTGCCGGCATCTTTTTTAAGTTAAGCGGCCAGATCGATACGGTCATGCTTAAAGTGCTTGCCGGGAATCAATACACGGGTTGGTATGCGGTTGCGCTCAAATTAACCACAGCCTTAACCGTTCTGCCCGGAGCTCTTGCGACCAGTTATTTTCCCGCCATCAGTCATTATTTTGTTCACGACCCTAAGCGCGTGCCCTACCTTTTTGAACGCGCCATGCTCTATTTAATGATCCTTAGTCTCCCCATTAGCTTTGGCGTTTACGTCATTGCCGATGAGTTCGTTGTCCAATTATATGGACCGGTTTATGGAGCCTCGGCCCAAGCGTTGAAGGTCTTTATGATTAGTCTTGTTTTTGTCTTTTTAAATTACCCGGTAGGTAATTTACTGAACGCCGCGAACCGACAACTATTGAATACGTTAAATATGGGCATCGCGTTGGTCGTTAATGTCCTGTTAAATATTTTTCTTATCCCACGCTATACCTTTATGGGTGCGGCCATTGCGGCGGCTATTAGCTCTGTTGTCTTGCTCGCGTTGGGATTACCGCATGTGTACAAAAAAATCCATTTTCGCACGGGCACGCTCATTAAATATCTTTCACAAACGGTTCTTGCAAGTCTCTTAATGGCTCTGGCCATTGCCCAACTGCAATTCAGCATGCCCATTGCATTACTCATTATTTTTGGCGCGGTGTTATACTTTATTATTCTTATGGCGCTAGGAGTGATTACCATGGCCGATCTTCGAATGATCGGCGAGCATTTCTTGCGCATTGCCAAAAAATTTGTATGACGGCCCGCCCGCGCCATCTCTTCATCAGTCACGATTTCTTCCCAACCACAGGTGGCGTCGCAACATTTTATGAGCGTGTCGCAAGCGCTCTTTCTAAGCGTTGCGAGCTTACCGTTTTAACTGTTCCCTGTGAGCAAACAGTCTCACCAACGCCGTATACCATTCAACGTCGCGCTTTTTTTACGCGTTGGTTCAAACCCAACTGGTTAAAACTTTTTCCCCTGCTTTTTTCTCTGATCCGCAAAGAAAAGCCTAGCGTGATTCATGTGGGGCATATTTTACCGACCGGAACCGTGGTTTTTTTTCTTACGCGCTTTTTCCGTATTCCCTATATTGTGTACCTTCACGGAATGGACATAACCGTCCCAATGCGTTACCCACGCAAGAAAATGCTGATGCAAAAAATATTAAGCAATGCGTCGGCGATCATTGGAACAAATAACTTTGTTTTAGATGTGACAAAAAAACATTTTCATCATTTGCCGCGGTTAACGCGCGTTTTGCCCTTGCCACGATTACCTGCGCGGCTTCCATCCGATGAAGAAAAGCACACGCTACGCGAAAAATATCACCTGACTTCCGATGCCTTTGTCTTGTTAACCGTGGGTCGCCTTGTAAAACGCAAGGGTTACCATGATACACTGCAAGCAGTTGCCAACCTTTCCAAAGACTTACCCAAAATGCATTATGTGATTGTGGGAAGGGGACCCGAAGAGCCTGTCTTGCGGCAAACCATTCACGAACTTGGACTGGAGAATGTCGTCACACTCACGGGCTTTGTTGAAGATAGTGAACGTGCCGCATGGTATGCCACAGCGGATCTTTTTGTGATGCCCGCTACCGTAGAAAAAGACGGGGATGTTGAAGGCTTTGGCATTGTTTTTTTAGAGGCCGCGTCCTATGGCACCCCCTCAATTGGAGCATTCAGTGGGGGAATCCCTGAAGCGATCCAGAATGGCGTAACCGGATACCTTATAAAGGAGCATGATGTGTCGGCATTAACCGCTCTTATCCGCGATATCATGCAAAATCCAGAAAAACAACAACGACTTTCTGATGCGGCAAAACACTATGTTGAAAAAACGTTAGATTGGAAAAACGAGGAAGAACAATTATTTCAATGTCTACCCTAAAGCCTCTCACTATTTTTATGGTCAGTATGTCCGGTCACTTTGACTGGGATGCGGGCATGGTGAACCGTAATTATTTTGTGTTGCGCGAGCTTCTTCGCCGTGATGATGTTGGCACGGTTGTCACGCTTGATTTTCCACCCTTTTCACGAAAGATGATGATAAAAGAAGCAGTTAAAAGTCAAATGTTTAACCCGTTTTTGCGAAATGTCGTTTTTCGCACACCGTTTTCTTATGTGCGGAAACGCTCACTCAACGGGAAAACGTATTATCATTATGCCAGCTTATTACCACATATTTCGCCGCAACGATTTCTTTCTGAAACAAAAAAAGTTTTTGAAAAATTGTCCGTGCAAAATCCCATATTGTGGTCGTATGATCCGTTGTCGTACCCGATCATGAAACAACTTTCTTTTTCTGCAACGGTTTTTGACACGGTCGATGACTGGACCCTGCACTCGTCGTTTACCAACAAACGCGCAACCATAGAAAAGAATTATGCTCTCATTGGGAAAACCGCCGACTGCATCTTCACTGTTGCGGAAAGTTTAACAAAACGTTTTCCGGATGCTACTAGAGTGCATTGGATCCCTAATGCCGTAGACAGTCTCTTGATTCAAGAAATTTTAACCTCTTTGGTGCCGCAAGAATTAGCAACATTTCAACACCCTCTTATTGGTTACATGGGCATTATCCAAAGCCGGGTGGATTTATCTTTAGTGGAGGCTGTAGCAAAACGCAATCCCGATAAAACGTTTCTTCTTATTGGCCCAACATGGCCGGTCTTTTTGTCTAAAATTCGACCGAAGACTACGGAACTAAAACGCTTCCGCGCCATTCCCAATGTTCGTTTCCTGGGGCGTTTACCGTTTGCGCAAGGCTTAAAAATGATTCGCCATTGTGACGCCGTAATGATTCCCCATGTGCGAGACCATTTGACGCAATCCATGAACCCCATGAAACTCTATGAAGCTTTGGCTTTAGGCAAGCCCGTGATCAGCACCTCTGTTGCAGGGTTAGATCGTTTCCGCGATCATGTAGAGGTCGCCGATACTCCAGAAGACTTTAGCGAAAAGATTTCGCTTGCGCTGAAAATCGATAGCGAAGAAAAACAACAAGCGCGGAAACTCGCCGTTGCGGAGTTTTCGTGGGAAAAAGCCGTAAGTCAAATGGTCGAAAAACTCCTATGTTGAGTCAACCTCTTCTGGCTCTTGGCATTACCCCTCTCGGGTACAGTGTCGCCTCACTCCAGCGGTGA
>CAZRYK010000024.1:0-15918 GCA_964604315.1 uncultured Gammaproteobacteria bacterium | reverse complement strand
TGCCAACATGATTTAACCAAAGTCGTGGATTCTCGCGCATTAGAGGATGGAATTGCCATCCGCCGCCGGCGCGAGTGCGACAAATGTAGCTTTCGTTTTTCGACCTACGAGGAACTGGAACTCTTAAATCTTACGGTCAAAAAGCGTGACGGTCGCACAGAAATGTATAATCAGGAAAAAATCTTGAACGGTGTCAAAAAAGCCTTAGAAAAACGTCCGGTGACGCCGGAAAAATTAAAAGGGCTCATTCAGGCCATTGAAATCGATATTCAGCGTGAGGCAAAAAACGACACCATCGCATCACAGCGCATCGGCGAGCTTGTCATGAAGCATTTGCGGCGCACAGACAAAGTCGCATACATGCGTTTTGCATCGGTGTACGAAAGTTTTACCGGTTTGGATTCGTTCCAAGAAACCATCGACCAATTAACGCGTAAAAAAGTTCGTAAACCCGCCTAACATTCCCATTATGAACTCTCCAACAACCACATCCCTGCTTACGGCCACAACAACCGTAGAAAAAACGCATGGCAGTGATCGCAAAACCATTACCAAGACCGAGGAATTGCATTTAACCCCTGCGGCTCAAGCGGTTTTAGAAAAACGCTATTTGCACCGTGATTCCGAAGGCCGCATTATTGAAACGCCGATCGACTTGTTCCATCGCGTTGCGCATCATATTGCTATTGTCGATAAAGAATTTGGCGTGTCGCCGGAAGATATTACAAAATTGGAAGAAGAATTTTACGACATGATGACGCACATGGAGTTTTTAAGCGGCATGAGCTTACCCAATGCGGGCCGCGAAATTCAACAATTGTCCGCCTGTTACGTTTTGCCTCTGGAAGACTCTATGGATTCCATTTACACCACTTTAAAGAATGCGGCGTTTTTGCATAAAACGGGCGCGGGTATTGGTTACGATTTTTCCCCTTTGCGGCCCAATGGTGCGTTAGTGCAAACCACTAAGAAACATTCGTCCGGGCCCGTGTCGTTTATGAAACTTTTTAATTATTCGTCCGAAACGATTGTGAACAGCGCGGCAACGCGCAGAGCCGGCAATATGGGCGTGTTGCGTGTGGATCATCCGGACATCCGCGAGTTTATTCAAGTGAAACAAGACAATAAAGAGCTCATTAATTTTAATATCTCTGTTGGCGCAACCGATGCGTTTATGAAAGCGGTGAAACAGAACACGACCTACGATTTAATCAATCCGCATACGCAGGAGGTGGTAGAAACCGTTCCGGCGCGTGAAATTTTTGACATGATTGTGCATGGCGCGTGGGCATCGGCCGAACCCGGGCTTTTGTTTATGGACGTCATTGATGCCGATAACCCCACGCCGCATGTTGGGCATTTGCGCGCAACCAATCAATGTGGCGAGCAACCGTTGTTGAGTTATGAAAATTGCAATTTGGGTTCGGTCAATTTAAGCCAGTTTGTGCGCGACGGAAAAGACGGGCAAAAAGTCATGGATTGGGATCGTCTACGCGAGGTTGTGCGTTTGGCCACCCACTTTTTAGACAACACGATTGACGGGAATCATTACCCCTTGGAAGAAATTCGCAAAATGGTGAAAGAGGGGAACCGCAAGATTGGTTTGGGAGTCATGGGTTTTGCCGACATGTTGGTGTTGTTGGGCATTCCGTATAACTCGCAGGAAGCTGTGGATTTTGCCGATAAAGTCATGAAGTTTGTCCAAGAAGAGGCGCATAAAAAATCTGCAGAAATCGCCCGAATGCGCGGAAACTTCCCCAATTTCACAGGAAGCAAATGGGAAAAATTAGGGTATACGCATTTACGAAACGCAACCGTCACAACCATTGCTCCTACCGGAACCATTGCCATGGTTGCGGATTGCAGTTCGGGTATTGAGCCGATTTTTGCGTTGGCGTTTGTGCGGAAAAATATTTTAGACCAAGGCGATGAAGAATATCTGGAGGTCAACCCGGTTTTGGAGCGCATTGCCAAAGAACGCTGGTTTTATTCGCAAGATTTAATGGAAGAGGTTGCAGAAAAAGGCACGATTAAAAGTGTGAAGGGTATTCCTAAAGATGTGCAAGAAGTGTTTGCCACAGCTCACGATATTGAACCCGAGTGGCATATTAAAATTCAAGCGGCTTTTCAGAAATACACGGATAATGCCGTGTCTAAAACCATCAACATGCCCAATAGCGCGACTAAAGACGATGTGGCGAAAACCTTTATGATGGCCTATGACATGGGTTGCAAGGGCATTACCATCTATCGCGACGGTAGCCGAGATAAACAAGTCTTAAACGTCAAACACTAATTATTTCGCATTCCTAACTACCCATTACTAACTACCCATTACTCATCTCCCTATGGAATCCTTGTCCCAACAACAGCGCGAAGAAATCATGCAGCTTGCAACACCTCACCTTTCGGAATCGTCGTTAGCTGTGGTGAAAAAGAGACACTTGATGCACGATGAACAAGGGAACGCAATCGAAACCCCGCAAGAAATGTTTTTAAGAGTTGCAGAACACATGGCCAAAGGCGAGCTGTTGTTCGAGGGCGGTCAAGATTTATATGAGACAACCAAAGATTTCTACCTCATGATGGTTGCCATGGAGTTTTTGCCGGGTTCGCGCATTTTATATGAAGCTGGCAATCCGCATATGGGTCAATTAGCCAGCTGTTTTGTGTTGCCTTTAGAAGACGACATGAACAGCATTTTTCAAACGTTGCAAGATGCGGCGGTGGTGCATCAACATAACGGCGGAGTGGGGTATAATTTTTCCAAAATCCGTCCCAAGGGCGATGTGGTCAAAGGCGTTCCGCATGTGGCGGCCGGCCCTTTGCATTATTTAGAAACTTTTTCCGTGGCGTTGTCGCAAGTCATGCAAGGGTCTAAACGCCCGGGCGGCAATATGGGGGTTTTAAATGTGACGCATCCGGACATTATGGATTTTATTACGTTCAAAAACGAGGATGGCAAGTTTGCCAATTTCAATATCTCGGTGGGCGTCACCGATAGTTTTATGGAAAGCGTCCGACGCGATGAAGAATACGATTTGGTGAATCCTCGAACCGGCCAAGCGGACAAAAAATTGCGCGCACGGCAGGTTTTTGACACGATTATCAATCATGCCTGGGCAACAGGCGATCCCGGCATGATCTTTTTAGACCGCGTGCAAGACGGCAATCCTACGCCGGAAATTGGCGCAATGGACGCCACCAACCCGTGTGGCGAACAACCTCTGCTTCCGTATGAATCGTGCAATTTGGGTTCGGTGGTGCTGGTGAATCATGTAACCGAACGGGGCGAAGTGGATTGGGAAAAACTGCGCCAAACCATGCACAAGGGTGTGCGGTTTATGGACAACATGTTGGAAGTCAATAATTATCCGTTGGAAGCCATTGAACAAATGGTGCGTTATGGTAATCGCAAAATCGGCATTGGGATTTTTGGTTTTGCGCAAATGCTTTATAAAATGGGCATACCATATAATTCCGAAGCCGCCATTAAGTTGGCCGAAGAAATCATGCGCTTTTTAAATGATGAAGGGCATAAGGCATCGGGAAAACTTGCGGAAGAGCGCGGCGTGTTCCCCAATTGGGAAAAATCCATCTATGCGAAAGACGGTAAAAAAATGCGCAATGCCACGGTGACCACTATTGCCCCCACAGGAACGCTTTCTATGGTGCCGGCAACATCGAGCGGCGTGGAACCGGTTTTTTCATTAGTCATTGTGCGCAATACCTTTTTTGAAGACTATGGAAATCGCAAACCCGGCGCAACCTTGATTTTTGCAGATCAGATTTTTGAAAAAACCGCGCGCGAAAAAGGATTTTGGTCTGAAGAACTCATGAAACATATTGCAGACGTTGGCACCCTGCAGGACATCAAAGAAATTCCGGAAAACGTTAAACGCGTTTTTGTGACAGCCCACGATGTGGAGCCGGAATGGCACGTTCGCATTCAAGCCGCGTTCCAGAAACATACGGACAATGCGGTTTCTAAAACCATTAATTTTCCGCACACCGCCACACCGGACGACGTTCGCAAAGCCTATATTATGGCCTACGAAACCGGCTGTAAAGGTATTACCATTTACCGCGATGGCTCCAAACAGCATCAAATTCTTAATGTGAGCAAGAAAAAAGAAACCGGCAGTGAGTCCACAAAAGTTTTTGACGGTACGTCCTCTGCCGCCACTTTTGCACCGGCAGTCCTTACAGCAAATGCATTAACGGTTTTAGAAAAACGGGCATTGCTTAAAGACGCGGAAGGGAACGTGGTTGAAAAACCCAACGAACTGTTCCGCCGTACCGCAAACTTTATTGCGTCGGCCGAAAGTCAATATGGTAAATCCGACAACGAGGTTTCAGAATATGCCGAAAAGTTTTACCGCATGTTGGCCGGGTTAGCTTTTGTTCCGGGCCAAGCCCTGCGCAACAGCACGGACACGCGATTAACGCTTTCGGCCTGTTTGGTTTTACCGATTGAAGATTCTATTGACAGCATTATGCGCGCGTTAAAAGAAAACGTTATTGCGCATCAATCCACTATTGGCACGGGTTTTAATTTTTCACGGTTACGGTCCCGCAATGCGCAAGTGGGCTCCACCGGGGAAATCGCCTCTGGCCCGGTAGAGTTTTTGAAAGCTATTAACGCGGCGCAAGGCACGATTCGTACCAAAGGCGGCCGGCAACAAGGCGCCATGGCGATTTTAAACGTTGACCATCCGGATATTGAAGAATTTATTGAAGTCAAAGATCAAGCCGGCGTTGTTGACCACTTTAATATTTCCGTGGGTGTCACCAATGCCTTTATGGAAGCGGTGCGTAATGACGGCGATTGGGATTTAGTGGATCCGCACAGCAAAGAAGTGACCAAAACGTTGCGCGCGCGCGATTTGTTCCGCAAAATTGCGCATCATGCATGGGTTTCCGGCGATCCGGGCGTGATTTTCTTAGACCCGGTAGAGCGCGATAACCCCACGCCGACGTTAGGCCGGATGGATGCCACCAACCCGTGTGGCGAACAACCATTGTTGCCGTATGACACATGTAATTTAGGCTCGATCGTGGTTTCCCGCATGTTAAAAAAACTTCCCAACGGCCAAATGGACATGGATTGGGACGCGTTTCGCGAAACCATTCATTTAGCCGTCCGATTTTTAGACAATACCATTGACTTAAATCGTTTCCCCTTGGATGCCATTAAAGACATGACGTTGGGGAACCGTCGCATTGGTTTGGGCGTCATGGGTTTTGCCGACATGCTTATCATGTTAGGCATTCCGTATGATTCAGAACAGGCCGTCACATGGGCAGAAAAAGTCATGGCCTTTATGAAGAAAGAGTCGCACAATGCCTCGGAAAATCTTGCACATGAAAAAGGGAGCTTTCCAAATCACAAAGTCAGCATTTGGCAAGGAGTGCGCGAAATGCGTAATTGTTCAGTGACTACTATTGCGCCGACGGGTTATACCAGTATTGTGGCAGGTTGCAGTTCGGGTATTGAACCGCATTATGCTTTGGCGTTTAAGCGCGCCAACTCTATGGGCGGGCATGATCAGTTTGAAGTGAATGCATTGTTTGAGGAGGTCGCTAAATGCGAAGGATTTTGGTCCGAAAGTTTGATGGAAGACGTGTCGGAAAAAGGCATTGCCAGTAAAGTTAGCGGCATTCCAGACGCGTGGAAAAAGATTTTTGTTACAGCCCAAGAAATTGCCCCGTCAGCCCATGTGCGCATTCAAGCCGCGTTCCAGAAATACACAGACAATGCGGTGTCGAAAACCATTAACTTTGCCAATAGCGCGAGCGTAGAAGAGATTGAAAAAGTCTACCAAATGGCGTACGAAACTGGTTGCAAGGGTGTGACCGTGTTCCGCGATGGAAGCAAAGAAATTCAAGTGATGCATGTGGGCACAAAGAGTCCGCAAGCTAAGGTTGAGTCCGCAACAGAAATCGTTGAACAGCCCATGACCACCGTGGTAACATCGCAGGTCATTGTGCCGCGGGAACGGCCGGAGGTCGTAAAGGGTCAAACCTATAAAGTCAAAACGTCGTACGGAAATTTGTTTGTGACCATTAATGATGACGAAAGCGGCAAGCCCTTTGAGATCTTTGCACAAATTGGAAAGTCCGGTGGCGTGTATGCGGCAAAATCCGAAGCCATTTGCCGGTTGGCTAGTCTTGCCTTGCGGTCGGGTGTCGATGTTTCGGAAGTGATTAAACAACTCAAAGGCATTCGCGGGCCCATGCCGTCCTGGGGCAAGCACGGTATGATTTTGTCTATCCCGGATGCGATTGCGCAAATTTTGGAAGGGCATTTACAACGCGATCAACAAAAATTGAATTTGGAATTCGACAAAAAAGGAGCAAGGGTGGAGCCGAAGTCAGAAACCGTTGCCAATGCCACCGACGCTAAAGAACCGGTGTATGAAGAAATTAAAACCGCCGAAGAAGCTTTAGAGCGCGAATCCGAAGAACATCAAGACGTACTTGAAGAAACGACAGAAAGCGCCACTGCGTTTGAAGAAGTGAAAGTCACGGTTTCTGAAGTGATCGCCGAACCGGTGAAAGAAAAAGTGTTGAGTACGCGGTCTGTTGCAGATATTGGTTATGCCGCGGATTGTCCGGAATGTGGGAGCGTGCTAGAATTTGGAGAAGGGTGTATGGTGTGCCGCAGTTGTGGGTATTCGAAATGCGGATAAAAGCCGCGACCGGCTTGTTGTACGGACTCGTGCATTGGATGCTCCGCCGAACGAGTCCTTAACAACAATCCGATCGCTTAAAGCGGAGGGGTTATTTATGCAAAAGCATCTTGGCAAAATCCATGTGGTTACTAGTCACGGGCCGCACGATAGAAGCGCGGCACTCGGCATGGCATTACAATCATTGGGTCATGGCTACAAAGTGTTTGTGGTGCATGTTTTGCAGAATGCTTCGGATCGTGGAGAATTTAAATTGCAAGAACTCGTAGAACCGTTAGACGTGGTGCATTTTGCGCCATCGGAAAAAAGCAACCTTGAAGACCCCACGCCGGAAGATATTCATTTTGCTCACGAAGTGCTAGATTATTTACGACGATTGTTCTCTAGCGACGACCGGCCCGACGTCTTGATTTTAGAAAATATCAATCCCGTGGTGCATCATGGTTTGCTCTCGGCAGAGGAATTTTGCGACTTTTTAGACAACAAACCGCAAAATATTGAAATCATTTTAACCGGCGCTCCTGTCCATCCTAAAGTTACCCAAATCGCCGACCTCATTACCGAAATCACGCCGATTAAAGGCGACCACGCCTCCCGCCAAGGAATCACCCATTAGTAAAAGCGGTAAGTAATAAGGGATAAGTAGTAAGTAGTTTATTACTTATCATTCATCTCTTGCTTACTACTTACAGCTTACTGCTTCCATCGTCGTTTGCCTTTGTAAGGGGAATGTGATATCATCTCTTACTACTTGAAAATTGAACAGCGTTATCAGGGAAGTCCGGTGATCTCGAGAAATGTTCCAAGCTAAGCTTAGAACAAAAAAGAGAGAATCCGGCGCTGACCCGCAACTGTAATCCCGTTTTGTTAGCAAAGCGGGTAAGCCAGATTACTGATAACGTAAACAGCAGACAGCTGTGATTTTATCCAACAAGCTCTCGTGGAAAGGAGTGTGGACGCCATATCTTCACCGATACTGACCTTCCTTTCACCAAGGAAGGATTTTAAGATCAGTTTTAATCTCATGAAACGTTTCTTCAATCAACATTATAGTCCGGTCATGCTCGTGTTGTTCATTGGCTTGCTTACCATGGCTTTTGTCGGGCTATCGGTTGTTTTTGGCGCGCGCTATTTTCCTGCTGGTGTTGTATTAGATAATCATGGGCGATTTGTTGCTTCCCAACATCTTTTTGAGAGCGTTAATCAGGAACCACCGGCTTACGAGAAAAATCGCGTGCTAGGCGTGACAACGGAAGCCGACGAGCAAATAGTCGATGATAAACAACAGGTGGAAAACAGTCTCGCGCAGACCGCAGACAATGACAAAGAGGCTTCTTTGAGCGCTGGCGTTTTGCCGAGCGGAACAACACCCACGAGCAATATTAACGCTCAACAAGAGGAAGAATCGATCGTAGACTTTATTACCGCCTACTTTACTATTCAAACACCCAAGGGCCTAGAGACGTTTAGCGTTGATGTTTCACAAGAGGCGACGGTTTTAGAAGCTATGCAAGTAGCGCAGGCAAAAAATAAACTCACCTTTGTGACGCGAAGCTTTGCATCGTTAGGCGATTTTGTGACGTCGATTAATAATCTCGAAAGCGGGGACGGCGTGTGGGTGTATGACATTAACGGTCAACTCGCGTCTAAAGGTGTCTCGTTTCAGAAAATTAATCACGGAGATCGTATTACATGGCGATATGATGAATAACACCCCCAATAAAAGAGTATTTTTTCTTCTTGCATTGGTGGGGGTCGGTTTCATCTTTCCGTGGCAAACATTCGGCATTATCCAGCCCGGCGTCGAGCCATTGCCCGAGCCCAAACAATTTGCTTATGGCCGGGTGGAAGTTCCGGAAACCAGTTTAGGTTACGGCAGTGTAGAAATGCCAAAAGATGCGACGTGTCGTGTTACGGGGAAAGACTCTTTTAATCGCGACACATCGTACACCTATTCTTCCAACACCGCGGTCTGCGTTTTGGACGCGCTCTCTAAAGAAGATGGTTTTTCGTATGCGTTGCGGTTTTATTCTCCGTGGAAGGCGCTTCTTACCTCGCTTGAAAAAGACGGGACAAAGTATGAAAGTAGTATTTGGTTTGCGATCAATAACGATCTCTCACCGTCTGAAAATTGCGATGATCTTATTGGTGTGTCGTTAACATCTTGTACTTTAGAAAACAACGATGAGCTGTTGATTTTTTATGACGATTCGTCCTTTTACCCGATTTTAAAAATTGTTGAAGCGCCGGGACAGACATATGAGGTTTCGAAAGAGGCAACGTTTACCATCCAGACTGCCGAATCCGATGCCGGGGTGAGCGGGGCAATGCTTGTTTGTGGAAACAATACCGCGATGTCCGACATTTTGGGGAAAGCCGTGATTCGTTTAACCGCCGAAGGGAAAACCGAATGTTATGCGCAAAAATCCGAGTATATCCGGTCGCGGCGCGTGGAAATAACCGTCAACAAGGGCGAAGATGAGGATCCGCCAAACGAAGAAGAACCCAATGATGGGGAAGACGACACCCCCAATGACAATCCTCAAGATTCTCCAACAGACTCAACGGACGATCCGCCGTCTAACCCGTCGCCGACAGATAATACCCAAACCCCGCCGGAAGAAGATGATCCTGTTTCAGACACTCCGAACAATGATAACCCCTCCCAACCGCAAACACCGGCCGGGAACAGCCCGAGCGAAGAAACGCCAAATGGGAACGCGCCGCAAAATGAAAAAAGCGTTAAGGTGATTTCTGAACATCAACGACGCGAATCTGCGTTGCGCGGCCTTAAATATCTATCGCGTCGGCAAAAAGCCGATGGCTTGATTGCCGATGAACTTTTGTCATCTTGGGCAAGTATGGCGTTTGCGTCTTACGGTCGCCCGCCGTTTGACGTGCATCATGCCGGCCCGTCGTTAGACCATGCATTGTGGCATGTTGATGTTAGGGGGATGGACAGCCTTTCACTATCGCGGCACATCTTGGGGTTAGCCGCCAGTAATCACAATCTAACGGCGGTGAATAATGTTCATCTGTGCGCTGAGTTGAAAAAAGGGTGGAACGGCAAAACCTTTGGCGACCCCACGCTTCTGAACGATGATATTTTTGGGTTATTGGCCGCTCGCGCATGCAACGATTCCGGGCTTACTATACTTTTACGCGTGACGGTGAAAGAAGGGCAAAATGCCGATGGGGGTTACGGCATTACTTTTAAGGGTAAGTCGAATGTCGATATTACGGCCGCGGCAATTCAATCATTGGCAGGTTCGGGGGTAAACATGTCGGCAGGACGCGACTATTTAAAAAATCAGCAAAATACCGATGGCGGGTTTCCGTACCAGCGCGGAGCATTTTCCAACACCGCGTCCACGGCCTGGGTTTTAGGGGCGCTAACGGTTTTAGGCGAAGACCCTCATGCCTGGAATAAAGGCGAAGAGAGTCCGTGGTCGTATTTATTAACCAACCAAACCGCAAGTGGCGCGTTTCGGTGGACGGCAGGGGAAAATGACGATGTGTTAATGACAACCTATGCCGTCACAGGATTATTGGGTGCGCCTTGGCCGGTTATGGGAGCGTTTAGTGAAGTTCCGGATTATCATAAGGAAGAAGGGGTGACAGAAAAAGTGAAGACCTCGTCTGCTTCGGTTGTAAAGAAGGAACCCAGTAGCTCGGCGAAAGAAGAAGTGGAACAAAAAAAGAATGAAGAAACGTTTTTTAGCGATGGCATTATTTCCAGCGTGGCGGCAGAAGATCGCTATCAAGATTCTGCGCGAGTTTTAGGCGCGGTGGCGCCTGAAAAAACCCGCGATGCTCTTGATATTGTTCTTCTGGTGGCACTGGCCGTTGTCTTGGAGAGCTTGCTCTTCTGGACACGGCGGGCCATTAGCGTTCGTTGACAGAAGGCAACCCGCGACGGGTTGCCGAGTGGTATCTCTTCACAAAAACCTCTGCGGCGGGCGGAGGACTAAACGCGCCCAGTCTTTGGGGCGCGATTTGGGGAGGCGGTTTTTTTGGTCACGCGCAGGTCGTTTGTTTTCGGCGGTGGGCTTTCTGCCACCGTCGCGGCATTCCTCGGCCGTGCCCCCCTCGCGGCCGCAACCGTAAACCAGGACCGCCGCACGCAAGTGCTGGCGGTTCTTACCTGGGCCTTCGAGGCCCAGTTCGGCGCCCGTGCCCTTTGGGCCGGCGGCGTGGATCGACGTGTCTGGCAACAGACCGTCGAGTCCACCGCCGTGGCCCAGGCCACGGGCGCGTGGGAGGTTTTGGAGCTCGACGCGGACGTCCGCGCGTTCTACGAGGCCGAGATCGATTCTTTCGTCGAGGGGTTTGACCCCGAGGCGGAGATTATCTCGACTGAACTAGAACGCGGGCTCCGCGCCCGGCTGGCCTGCGAGCGGGCAGGCTACAGCTGGGACGCGAGCGACCGTGATGCCGCGTTCGAGCGACTCACGGCCCTCGCCCGGGCCGAGTTCGACGCCGGCCAGTTGTCCGCCGACGGGCAGCTGATGTATCTGTGGCTCCTTCGGGAGTCAGGGTACAGCTCCCCCGAAGCCGGCGCACTCGCCGCCGATCTGCGCGCTGCACTCGCCGCGAGCCTCGAGGCCGGTCGCGTCCCGCTTGCGGGCACGACCGATTTCGAACTCACCGCCTTGTCGTTGACCGACATGGTCGCGGGGACTGATCCCGTGGTCATGGCCGACCAACGGCCTGACGGCGGCTACGCGGCGGCCGAGCGTTCCTCCGGGAACGTCTCGGCAACGTGCTGGGCCATGAAGTACGGCGTCTTGATTCGGGTTCCCCGGCTCCTCGACGCAGTGTACTTCTTGGCCGCGGCCCAGCGGCCCGACGGCTTCATCGCGACCCCGGAGGACTCGCCTTTGGAGTCCAACTCGGTCGCGTGCGAAGTCTTCGCACGCGTCTTCCCGCTCACAGGGGTCTGACCTCCAGAGGTCGGACCCCTCGACGTTCGGGGCGGGGCAGTCGTGGTAACCCCACTTCTGCTCCGCCCCACGTCACCCCCCCCTCAAGGTTTAAGGGTTAAGGGATAAGGATTAAGAAATAAAAAAATTACTTACACCTTATCCCTTACACCTTATCCCTATTTTACCCTTGATCCAAAAATGAAAATCCTCTATAATAATCTATTCAGACATTCACCTTTTAACAGTGCCTTCATGAAGACACAACATCGTTTGTTGTTCGCCTTGCTCTTACTTCTTGTCGCGGTTTTCGGCCGCCTTGCCTTGCAAGAGCTCAACATTCCCAATATTGAACCCCTCACTTTAGCCATTCTTTTGGCTGGTGTCTATTTAGGCGGCAATTACGCCATCGCCATCGCCATTTTAAGTATTGGCATTACCGACGCCGTCATTGGCAACGACATTATTTTTATTTTTACCTGGTCTGCCTGGATTATTACCGCGCTTTTCGGCTTGGTTTTTCATGACCGGAAAACTCCTTTAACGCATCTGACACTCGGCATCACCGGAATGGGCGTTTTAGCCAACCTCTTCTTTTATGCTTGGACAAACTTTGGCGTGTGGGCTGTGGGGAATCTTTACCCCCTCACATGGGACGGCCTTGTGGCGTGCTACATTGCGGGTTTGCCGTTTTTGAAATTGCAAATTTTAGGAAACCTTGTGTTGATTCCTTCTGCAACGGTTGCATTCCATTACATTGCTCGATTTCTTTTAAGGGAGCCTGTGGAGAAAACCCATGGCGATGTTGTTCCCAACGCGGTAAAATAAAGTCATGCGTATAGCTTTATTCATGTCGGAAAATTGGGAAGCGCCCGCGGTCAAGCAAAAACTTTCTGGCCAAACTGTTACACGATTTGCAGAAACGTTGAACGCTGTTTTGTTAAATAAAGCGAAAGATGCGGAAATTATTACCTCTTTCGTAGATTTTCCGATTGGCGAAAAAGAGTTAGATAAACTACCACAGCTTAAAATGATTGCCACGCGCTCCACGGGCTTTGACCACATTGATCTAGCGGCTTGCAAAAAACGCGGCATTGTCGTCAGCAATGTGCCGTTTTATGGCGAGAACACGGTTGCCGAGTACGCCATGGCGTTGTTGTTATCGTTAACGCGCAAGATTCATTTGAGCTTTGAACGCACGCGTCGCGGGGATTTTTCGAATGAGGGTTTACGGGGAATCGATTTAAAGGGGCGAGTGATGGGCATTATTGGCGGCGGGCATATTGGCCAGCACACCGCGCGCATGGCCAAAGCGTTCGAGATGGAGGTTTTAGTTTGTGATGCGAAACCCGACCCCAAGCTTGCCAAGAAAATCGGATTTCGTTATGTGAAATTTAACGACCTATTAAAAAAATCCGATGTCATTTCTGTGCATGTGCCGTTTATTCCACAAACCTACCATTTGATTAATATGAAGAACGTGGGGAAAATCAAAAAAGGATGCATATTGATTAACACCGCACGCGGCCCGGTGGTGGACACCACGGCAATAGTGCATGGATTAAAGAAGGGCATATTCGCCGGCGTCGGGTTAGATGTCATAGAAGAGGAGCGCGCTATGCATCATGAAAAAGAAGAACTATTAGCGTCCGGATTTTTTGATGCCGATGAAGTGGACAGAGAAAAAGTGAAAACCATTATTGAAAATCATGTGCTGTTAACCTATGACAATGTGATTATTGCCGCACACAATGCCGCCAATACCCAAGGCGCCATGGAGCGTATCTCGCAAACGACAATAGAGAATATTGGTGCCTTTCTCAAAAACAAACCCCAGAATGTCGTAAAGTCCGTATGACAACAGACACGATTGCGATGGAAGAAAAAATAGAAAAGGTCTTGGACGACGTGCGCCCAAGTTTAGCGTTGCACGAAGGCGATGTGCGATTAGTCAGCTACGATGACGGAGTCGTGCGTTTAGAAATGAAAGGTTCCTGTGTTGGCTGTTCCATGTCCACTGTGACAATTTCTATGGGAATTCAAAAAGCGTTACAAGAAAAATTACCAGAAGTCACCAAAGTGGTGCAAGTGGACGATCAAGGCAAAGACATTCCCATGCCCTGGGACGACGAAGAGGGAATTTGAAGTAGTTTGTAGTTAGTAGATAGTAGTTTGTAGGTTTTCTTAAAAAGTTTAAAAAATTTACCATCTACTATCTAACATCCACTATCTATTGTATTACCGCGACAGAATCTCCAACTTGGGCCCAGTTGTAGATGCGGGCGGAGTTGTCTAAATCCATGTTCACACATCCATGGCTTTTGCGTCTACCAAAATCTTCATGCCAATAAGCGTGGTGTAAGTACGCGTGCCCGGTGAAATTGAGATTGTTCTTGACGTTGGGAATAGAATAATTCAAAGGATTATTTGGCCCGTAGCTCCACCGGTAAACTTTAACCGGGTCTTTGCGCAACACTTTAAAATCTCCGGTGGGTGTATCAAAACCCGGTAGACCCGTGGAAACTAAAAAGGTCCATAATAAATATCCATCTTCGTATGCGTATAATCGTTGTTCCGATAAATCCACGCGAATCGCGCGGCCTGTGTTTTCCATTTCTTTGACGCGCGCCAAGGGCAAGGTTACAAGCTCATCTTTCTTGTCGCCATTCACGTCACCAGAGGAGAGGGCAAGTCCGCCGCGAAAATCCGGCTCAAACACGCCAAGAGTTTCAGCAACTTTTTCTCCATGCGCATAGAAAAAGAGAACTGACGATGTGTCGCCAAAGCGGGGAGTCACGGCAAGTTCTTCAATGCCGTCGTTGTTAAGGTCTATGCCGGTTGCGCGAAGCCCGGTTTCTAATCGCTCTTCTAAACTTTCAAAAAAACCTAACACGGTTTGGTTGACGTCGATTTTATACACCTTCACCCACGAGCGTCCGCGACCGGAAAGTGTGAGAACAACTTCAGTGTTCAGCCCGCCATCAACATTTGCCGTAGCAACATTCACACCCACGGTTTCGCGAGAACTAAACGGCCGTATCTCGGAAAGGATAGCAAAAGACGCGCCGTCAAGAATTTTAACATACGGTTCGGCATCGCTTCCCACCCCAACAATGAGTTCATCTTGTGTATCGCCCGTAACGTTTCCCGCGGCAAGGTTCACCCCACCGTGATAAAAAGGGTCAAACACAAAAAGTTCCTGTTGAAGCTTCCCGTACGCATCAAACATTTTGACGTGTGGGGGAGCGTCGCTTGCCGGCACAGTGACAATACTGTTTAATCCATCGCCGTTAAAATCTCCGCACGCCACATTCAGAGGGAAGGGGTCTAATATATTGTAGGCCGTAAATTCTTTAATGAGGGAACCATTGCTACGGTAAATCTTTACACGGGTTTTGCCGTTCGCGCCACTTCCAATAACAATCTCTTCTGACGCATCGCCAGAAAGATTGCATGTGGCTAATGAATGATTGTTGCTGGTTTCATCAAAGCGAAAAGAGGACTCTACCGATCGAGCTGTAGGGTTTAAAATTTGCACTTCTGGCGCACGTTCATATACCGCGGCTTGAGACGCGGTAGGGAAGAGCAAAAGGCCAGCAATGGCCAGGGAAAGCGTAAAAAGATTTTTTGCCCATGAAACCTCCTGGATATTCATAGGTTATGATTTTTATTTTTGTTTTTTTTTGAATACCTGCTCCAAAAAAGAAAGAGCCCTTATTTTTGGAGCTCTTTATATTATAAGTATAGCATGAAAAACACCCCTTGTCAACTTTTTACATATACCAATAATGGCAAGAGCTAAGCTCTTGCCATTATTACGAGAATACAAGAAACAATCTATGCGTTGATGTCGTCCTTTACAGCCGCAATCTCTTCCTCATCAAGAACCTTGCTAAGTTCCGCAGAGACATCTTTGGCTTCAGTGTCAATTTCTTCCATGGTATCGGAGAACTCTTGGTACGCCATGTCGATCTTCTCTTTGGCTTGAGCATCCACTTTCGAGAACTCTTCATCGATACCTTCTAACGCTTTGACCGCCTCGGGGTCTTCTTTTAAATCCGCCTCGGCTTTGGCAAAGTCGGATTCAGCCTCATTAATTTCAGTCTTCAACGATTGAGACTGTTGTTGGAGCGCATTTGTAATAGCCGTCATTGTTGCGGCAGAGACGGTCTCTTCGCTTCCCAGCATGCCGAGCAGATCGGACTTAAGCGCTTCAGACAGGCTGGATGTGCTAATAAGATCTTTTGCTTCGTCGGTTGTCATAAAATTTTAATTTAAGCGGGGGCTCCCATTTTAGATAAAAG
>CAZRYK010000023.1:0-17883 GCA_964604315.1 uncultured Gammaproteobacteria bacterium | reverse complement strand
AGGCCGAGTGGCCTGAAATCTATGGCGTAAAAGCGCCAGAAATTTAACGGTAACGTCGCGCACCAGGACACACCTGTCGACCGCCGGCGGGAAATCCCGCAGGTGCGCAGCGGCCGTCGGCGCGATTCGCGCCATTCGTGAGATGCAGTCACTGATGAGGTGAACTGCATCATAGCATGGCGCGCCTGCACCGCGGATTTCTGTTGCCGCGAGCACTTGGCTCGCGGGGTCACGCACCTCGATCGCGGGGAAGCCCGCGACGACTTCTTTTGTTTCAACCATGACTTCCTCCTGCGCCAATTGCTTGGCGCTCTCAAATATGATTTCACCTCAAAGGAGTCCTTTAGAATACGCAAAAACGCGCTTTAACACAAGCGGCGAGATTTTTAATGAATAAAATACTTGCGAGGTGACAACTCTTGTATCTTTCACGAATCTTCGTTATTGTTTACTAATGAGAATTATTGTCGTTAACGAAAAAGATGAAGTTATTGGGTCAAAAGGGCGCGAAAACATTCAACGTCAAGATATTTACCGTGTATCGGCGCTATGGTTAACAAATTTCAAAGGCCAATTTCTTCTTGCGCAACGGTCATTCCATAAAAACCATCATCCCGGATGTTGGGGGCCTGCGGTTGCCGGCACGGTTGAAGATGGCGAATCTTATGAAGAAAATATTTATAAAGAGATAAACGAAGAGCTAGGATTAAAAAATATCCTTCTTCATGCGGGCGCGAAAATGAGAATAACCGGCGAGCATAATCATTTTACGCAATGGTTTACAGTAACGCTCGATAAAGACATTTCCACCTTTGTCCCATCCCCGGAAGAAGTTGCCCAAGTTCGTTGGTTTTCGAGAGAAGATTTTAATAAAGCGCACCGCTTAAACCCTTCGCAGTTTATTCCCCAAATGAAACAATATGTGGAATTATTCCAACCATCATGAAAAATAATAAGGCACAATACATTATCCTCCGGGGGCCGTTGGGGGTTGGAAAAACAACTGTTGCTAAAAAGCTTTCTCAAGCTCTTCATGGCGTGTGTATTTCTATAGACGACATTCTTGATGAATATGCATTAACAGACGATCGCGAAGACGGTTATATTTCGCAAAAAAGTTTTTTACAAGCCAATAAGATTGCCGTAGAAAAAGCCCAACCGTACGTTAAGAAAAACACATTGGTGATTTTTGAAGGTAATTTTTATTGGAAATCACAAATTGACGATTTAGAACATCACCTTCCCTTTCCGCATCACGTTTTCACGCTCCACGCGCCATTGAATACGTGCATTGAGCGCGACCAAAAACGCAAACCGCCACATGGCAAAGATGCCGCGGAAGTGATTTACAAAAAAGTTTTTTCTTTCGACGCCGGAATTCCTATCGATGCCACAAAAACGCTTGATGATTGTGTTAACAACATCGTTATAAATATTTTATAGCATGATAAAGAAAAAATCGTTACAAAAAATTCAAGATTTTTACGAGCGTCAAGGTTATAAAGGCGAGCAACTCCGAAAGGTATTGCTAAAAGATAAAGAATACCTTGCTATTCTCAAAAATAGAAAACAGAAATTACGCACTGTATTGGGTTTATCCAAAGCTGAAGAACGGAAATATATTCTCTCCACGGATGAGGATTACGAGATCTTATCAAATGTTAAAAAGCTTGAAAAACAGAAACTCAACGCGCAAGAAAAATTTTTAATCAAATTCATCCGCACACAATTGGAGCATGACTGGCGCAAGTGGATTATTAAAGAGTTGAATAAAATCGTCGATAAGTATAAGATCAATTGACATACGATCATTTATTATTGATATTTATGGAAAAAACGTATAAATTCTGCCAGAGCTGTGGCATGCCAATGGCAAAAGACGAGCAAGGCGGAGGCACCGAAGCCGATGGAAGCAAAAGTGTAAAGTACTGCAGTTGTTGCTATGAAAATGGCGCATTCAAAAATGCGAACATGACGCTTCCAGAAATGCAAAAGTTGGTCGATGAAAAATTAGCCGAGATTGGCTCAAGCCGCATTATGCGATTTTTTGCCAAACGCATGATTCCCAAACTTGAACGGTGGAAACAACAGTAGAGCTCATCTCAAAAAATAATCTTATGTCCTACAACGTTGATCTTGAAGAACGGATTGATAGAGTCATTTCACGCCTTGGGAATCTGGACAAAAAGAGAATGTTTGGCGGCATTGGGTATATACTTAACGGCGATTTGTGTTTTGGGATTCACAAGGACGATTTAATTCTGCGTACGTCCAAAGAACAATCCGAGAAAATGATGAACGACGATGACATTCGTCCGTTTGACATTACCGGCAAACCCATGAAAGGTTGGTTGCTTATTTCGCCGGATGCGGTAGAAACTGATGAGCAACTTTTAAAAATGCTTCGTATTGGCGCAGATTTTGCAAAAACGTTACCAAAGAAATAAATCCCAGCAGTAAGGGATAAGCTGTAAGTAATAAGTAAATAAATAATAAAAATATATGACAGAATCTTTGACCGTTTCAACTACGCTTTCTGCAACGCCGAAACAAATCTACACCGCGTGGCTTTCGAGTAAAGGCCACACGGCTATGACCGGCGGCGAGGCAAAGTGCAATGCAACCATCGGCAAAACATTCACCGCCTGGGATGGCTACATTACCGGAAAAAATATGGAACTTGAACCAAATAAACGCATTGTTCAATTGTGGCGCACATCAGAATTTCCTGAAAACGCGCCGGATTCCCGCTTAGAAATTCTTTTAGAAGCCGTTAAGGGCGGAACAAAAATGACGCTTCATCACACAAACATTCCCAAGGGTCAGAAACAACAATACAAACAAGGCTGGCAGGATCACTACTTCACGCCCATGAAAAGTTATTTTGGCAAAGCTTCCTGAGACACTGTCCGCGCCCAAGAGAATTCTCTATGCATGATAGTGGAAACAACACCTGCCGCAAGCCCTGCGGCTAACATAACGTCTCGCAAAAAAACCATTGGAATAGTCCTTGCCCCTACTCGCCAATCGCGCAAGAGACAAAAAGAGACAAAAGGCAACATCGACAAAAAATACAGCGCCGCCAATGCTACGGCTCCCCACAACAATAACGAATAAAATAGCGACAACACAAGGCAAACAACAATAGCCATTAAAGCACATACCTGAAATTTTACGCTAAACGGCGTATGCGAATCAGAAAAAATCTTTTCCGCGTGATTTTTGTATAACAGCGCCCGCCAAAATCCAACTTTGTATTTTCGCTTAAGATACTTTTTCAACGTATCCGGATGATGATGAAAAACAATCATATCTTGGCACGCAATCATTTTATACCCGCGCGAGCTTAAACGATACGATAAATCAATATCTTCGCCGGACGCCACAGGAAACCGAGCGTCAAACCCGCCTTCGCGCAACAACAAATCCCGCCGATACGCCGCCGCATAGGTGTCGACAAAATCAATATACCTGTACCGCGCAATTTTTAAATATTTATATTCATATTCCAGTTGCGCAAACCGAGCGATCAGCTCTTGTTGTTTTGTGCGGTAAAAGCCTTTTAACCCCATAATGTCAGGTTCTCGAAAAGCGTCTTGCACCGTAGAAAGAAGATGCGGTGTTGCAATACAATCCGCATCAATGTACAACACAACGTCGCCATTGGCATTGCGCAAGCCGGTGTTTCGCGCCGCGGCTGGCCCTTGATTTCTTTGAAAAACATAGCGGATCGGGAATTGTTCTTGCAGACTCTTTGTGTCATCGGTCGAACCATCGTCCACCACAATCACTTCAAACGCGTCCCGTGGTAGTCGTTGTTGATTCAGCGCTTCTAAACATTTTTCCAAATACGCTCGGGAATTATACGTTGGAATAATAACAGAGATCATAAGACTTTTCCCTTAATACGCTTTCGTAGCGAAATTGCCAAATGTTGAGGCAAAATTGTTGAATAAATTTTGATGTTTAGCTGTAGACTAAGCGGAAAAATTTTGAAACGATTTTGACCAAAATTTGGCAATTGCAGTAGAAATGGTATTAAGGGACAAGTCTATAGATTCTTTTTCAGCGTCATAAAGGCTCGAATGTTTCGGGTAAGCTCGCGAGGATGCCGAACCACCTGCGCAAACTTCATGGTAAGATACTGCGGTCGAAAATAAAATTCTTTCCGCGCCTGATGACTATAATTCACCAAGTCTTCACCCGAAAGCCCCGGGCGACTGACAATACTGCTGTGTTGGCCATCCGGCGTGTTCCATTCGTTAAATTTATCTGTGGTTAAATACCCATTTTCTTTGGCCCAGTTGTAAAACTCTGTGCCGGGGTAAGCCATAACCGGAAAAAACTGCGCGCTGTCTGGGTTTAGCTCTTTAGCAAGATCCGCGGTTTTCTTCATGGTCTCACGCGTTTCACCCGGCAAACCGAACATAAAACATCCGTGAATGAGAATACCCGCCTTACGTGCATTGACCATAAATTTCCGGATCGTCTCTGGAGTGATTCCTTTTTTGGTTTTATTTAATACCTCTTGATCCCCGTTTTCAATACCTACACAAAGAAGCCTACACCCAGCTTTTTTCATCAATTTTAATGTGTCTAACGTCACATGCACGCGCGCATTGGCACTCCACGTTAACTTCACCTTTTCCTTGATCATTAAATGACAAAACGCTTCCACATGCCGCGGATCTTGGGTAAAGGTATCGTCTTCAAACATGACTTCTTTAATTTGTGGCAATTCCCGACGAATATATTTCATTTCTTCCACAATATTTTCCGCGCTTCGCCGACGAATAATACGTTTCGAAAACACTTCAATATACACACAAAACGTGCATTTGCTAGCGCACCCGCGCGACGTATTCAACGTCAACATCGGATGCTGAATGGTGCTATAACCGTATTTTTCTACGGTCAAAAATTCCTTATAGACTTTTGACACAAACGGAATACTATCTAAATCGTCTGGCAGTTGCATTCCCGGGTTGGAAATAATCTCTTTTCCGCGACGGAACGTTAAGCCGCGAATGTGATCCCAAGACTTCCCTTTATCGATCGCATCCGCAAGCTCGCGAACAATTAATTCGTACTCCCCCTTTGCCGCCGCATCCACGGCCTCCGACAACTCTACGGATTCTTTGGGCAAAGCCGAAACATGCGTTCCCACAAGAACGGTTTTACTTTCCGGAAAAGCGCGTTTTAATTGTTCCGTTACTTTGACGTCATTGTAAATACTCGGTGTCGAGCAAATCACCACAATTAATTGCGGCGATTCCGGCCGGATTTTGTTCACAATATCTTCAGCGGTTAATCCATCGGCAACGGCGTCTAAAAGTAAACATTTGTGACCGGCTTTTTGAGCTGTCCCACAAGCGTAGGCTAGCCACATGGGGTAATAAAATGTTCCACTTTTTGTGACTTGCGGGCTACGTTGCTCGCGCGAAAACCGCGGTCTATAGGGCGGATTAAGAAAAAGAATATTCATATTTTAGCGATAAGAGATAATAATGGGTGGTAACCCAAAGAGTTTGGAAAGGGAAAAAGTATTTCGATGAATCACTTTTTGCAGCATCGGATTTCGATAGAGCGCCGAGGCGACCCTCCCAACATTGCGCCATTTGCCGGATTTTCGTTTTAACGAACCATTCATTAATGTTTCATGAATCGAGCGCGGAAAAAAGATACGCGGTTCAAAACCCACAGCCTTCAGATTGCGTATATAATCCTGAATGGTGTAGTAATGATCGTTCCCCACAAGCTCACTTTTTTTCAGCAGCCCTTGCGTTAATTCATTACAAATAACATAGGCTCCGTCGGGTTTTAACACACGGCGGATTTCGGAAAACAGTTTTGAAAGATCCTCGGCATGATGCACGCTACAGTTCGTTAATATAACATCAAACGTATTGTCGCGAAAGGGTAACACTTCCATCACCCCATTCACGCGGTCAAAAAAATGGCCAGTGTGGCGAATATAGAGCTCGCCAGATTCCAGGCCCAAAAATTTGTCATCCAAAATGTCTACAGCTACAACGTGATCGCTATGCGAGGCTAAATCACGGGTTGTCCAACAAACGCCTGCGCCAATATCTAAAACGCGCGTCGAGGATTGAATGTTAAGTTTATCCGCAACAAATGCAATATCTACGCTCGGGTTCCATGCACCGGCATGATAGTTGGGCACGGGCAACGACAGCAGCCACGCATCATCTATGGGCTCGTCTTGCTGAATCGGAAATACTTTGCCTTTTTGGGGATCAGTTTTTTCCCGAGCATCAATGATTTCTTCTTGCATGCCTTTTGAAAGCACAGGATTCGTATGGGCAATGCTTTGATGAAGCGGATTTTCCTTTTGGCAGTTATCGCATCGAATATTTCCCTCAACAATATCTTCACCTTCTTGACGAAGAACGCTTACGGATTTTTTCGTACTGCCACATTGAATGCACTGCCAATATTCCAACCACTCAACTCTCATAATTTTTTCATGAATTCTTTGTACCGCTCCAGTTGCGATGTTAAAAAACCCGGGTTTCCATGCATGTCAATCGATTCATTCGGGCAGGTAAAAACGCAATACAAACATTGAATGCAATCGGGGCTGTCTAAATCTTTGGTAGGGTCTAAACTCATGGGGCAAAAGCGTTGGGTATGCGTACAGTTTTGACATTTCGCAGCTGTATATGTTAATCGATCAATCGTGTCATCGCTACTTACATAGGTATCTTGCATAATTTTGTGCCGCCGCAAAAAACCATTCACCACTTTGTGTTGAAAAATAGGCCGGAAAAGAGTGCGTACCGGCGTTAACCATCGGGCCGTAGCCATTTTTGTAAGCTTAGGTTGATGTGAGGGAATCAATTGCGCAACCGGTTGAATGTGTTCTGTTATGGCAACATCTTGCGGCGAGATTAATCCACGTTCATAAGCTAAACGTAAATACCCGACATCGTTAAGTGAAAAACCCACCAACCGCGTGACAACCAAATCTGTTAAATAAGGATTCGTTCCGGCAATCAAAAGATCGAGCGGCCGCGGCCTTCCATCCCCGGGCCCTTGACCTTCCATGGCAACCAAACCATCGACAATATGAAAATGCGGGCGCACAAGTTCATTCAAACGCAAAATATTCGGGAAAAAATTATAATGCATTTTCTTTTTGGAAAAGCCCACTAGACACCCCATAATATTTTTTGACGAGAGCGACAAGCCGGCTTCCCAATGCGTTTTGATTTTTGGAAGATTAATAAACACATCGGCATTCAAACACGTTGCCGAAAGTTCAACCGGTTCATTGTTTGTCAACACGTTCTTAAACCCCTGCGTCTGGTTAAGATTAACAAAATCGACGTTAAACTTTTTTGCAACGCGATCAATGCGCAAGCGTTTAAAAACATCTATTCCCTGCCGCACCACTCCGCCGTTTGGCCCTTCCGCAATAGTAATGTTGTGATACCCACGATTTTTCAGCTCACGAATCACACTGACAATCACCCTCAAATCTGTGGAATTGCTCATGAGGCCGTTAATGTCGTTATTGAAGTTGGGTTTGAGCACAACGCGGGCATTTTTATTTTCCGGCAGACCTTTCCATAAATCAAAAAACTCCAACACAGACTGACGAACATCGGCAATATGGTCAGCGCGTGCTACCGCAACAAAATCGTTATTCGAAAAGGTGTATTTTTTCATATGAACCCCGACGATACGTCGGAGCTAGGGTATTACGGCTACAATAAACGCGGAATTGATTATTATACCACAACCGTGTAGACTACAGGCCATGACAAACCTCCCCAAACACATTGGTTTTATTATGGACGGCAATCGCCGATGGGCAAAGGCGCAAGGATTAGCCTCTGTTGAAGGCCATGCCAAAGGCTATGCGGCCATGCGCAATGTGGCGGATTGGTGCTTTGCGCGCGGCATTCCCAACGTCACCTTTTGGGCGTTTTCCACAGAAAACTGGAAGCGTTCCAAATTCGAAGTTTCGTACTTGATGCGTTTAATGAAACGCGCCCTAACCGACGAGCTGACGGATTTTGAAAAGAAAAATATCCGTTTGAAAATTTCTGGCCGCATGCAGGGGCTACCCGAAGGATTGCGCGAAACACTTCTGGATGCCATGGAGAAAACACGCAAAAATACCGCGGGCATTATTAATATTGCGTTCAATTACGGCGGCCGCGAAGAAATTGTGGATGCGGTTAAACGATTAGTGCGCAACCGTGTGAAGCCTGAAGATATTTCTGCCGAAGCGTTAAGTAAGCAAATGTATGGCGCAGGAATGCCGGACCCGGATTTTATTATTCGCACATCGGGTGAAGTGCGACATTCCGGATTTTTACTCTGGGCAAGCGCGTATAGCGAGTATTACTTTTGCCCCACCATGTGGCCAGCGTTTTCGGAAATCGATTTAGACCGCGCGTTGGAAGAATACCAAAAAAGACATCGACGTTTTGGCGGAAACGGTTAAAGGATAATAGGTTAATAATAATAGAAGAACACGCCCGACTTTTTTTAAGCAAGCGCGATCTTCCGCATAAAACAATTTTCTTTACGCCTCTGCTGATTTCATTTTCCCGGCCATGGCGAGCATATAGAGCGCTGAAAGTCCAACGAGCGTATAAATAACGCGCGCCACACCTCCACCTTCACCAAAAATTTCTGCCACGAGATCAAATTCAAAAATCCCGACAAGACCCCAGTTCAACCCGCCAATAATGACGAGCACATAGGTCACCCAGTCGAGAGCATTCATTTGTTTCATGATTCTCACCTCCTTTCGTGGAATCTCTCTTTTTTGAGCTTAACACAACTCGCGTTTTTGTGTAAAGGGTTCGGTGGCGATTAAACCTTCCGCGGACGATCACGCCAGAAAATCACCAAAAAGACGATCCAAATAGGTAAGAACGCTAACGCGGCGGCAAGCGTCCCGCCCGGGTATTGCGTTGGCCCCATGTAAGAGTTGGTGTTTTGAATACCGTAAAGAATATAATTGATAGTCGAAAACGTCGCCATGGGAAGCGTCACCAACGACACAATACTACTGCCAATAAGCCCGAAGACAATAAACCATTTGCGTGCCCAATCGCCTTCTTTTGTTCCGTTATATTTTGATGCAATGGCCCAATGTAAGACTCCAATTAACACGGCAATAACGACAAGCGTCACACCTTGTACCAAATCGCGCTTAGCCGCTAAATCGTCGTAGGTAAATTTTCCGTCGCAATAGGCCTCGGGAGTAGACGTTGTGCACGGTTGCCATTGTGGTGCGTAGGCAAATTCGTTGCCAAATGCAACGCTCTCCCACGATTGATGAATATTAGTTAGTCCAATGCCCAGCATAATCACGGTTGCCAATACCACTAACCACGCATACCCGGAAACCAAACCCTTTTCATTAATATGAACAGACGAATCAGTGTTGCGTTTTTTGGTGATTAAATAAATTCCGGCTAGAAGCGCAAGTAAAAGTCCGACCGGAGTTAAGATACCGAGCAATATGGAAAAAATGGGTGGTGTCATAAAATGCAGATTAATTTTAGAGCGTTGAGTTCGTTAATGTAGTCTTAGGCCTGTTACAGGCATGTTAGCACAGAAGCGAACGCGGCACGAGAGGCGCGGGGCGATGGGGGTTGTGTACACCCGAAGCCTTTAGCGACCCTCTCGTGCCGACGCGTTCAGAAGACCAAATGGATTACCTCCTTCCCCAGGAGGTAGATTGCCGCCCAAACGGGCGGCAACGCGAGCAACAGGATCCACAGGCCGCCCCGTGGGTCCCGATCGGAAGTACCGATCGCTTGCTGCCCCATACTGGCCCCCTTTCTCGATAAAAATAGAATACAAAAACCGACAAAAGAAGTCAATATTACATGGCGAGGGATCCGACCTCTAGAGGGCGGATCCCTCTACAAATGACGACGAATTTGTTATACTTTTTATATAACGAAAGGGGGTGATACTATGCCAGAAGTGACATTGAATTGGGTCGCAATGTTGGTGGCGCTTATTGCGTCCATGGTGATTGGCTATATTTGGTATTCCAAGCCGATTTTTGGAAAAACCTGGATGAATTTAATTGGCAAAACCGAAGAGGATTTGAAAAAAGGCGCAGGCAAGGCCATGGGTATTATGATTGTTTGCGCAATCATTACGGTCTACGTTCTCTCTTACATTGTGGACTACGCAACCGCAACAACGTGGCTAGAAGGCGTACAAACTGGATTCTGGGTGTGGTTGGGGTTTGTTGCAACTGTATTAGTAATGAACGCCGGCTACGAAGGCCGACCCATGAAGCTTACCGCTATTAATGCAGGTTATCAGCTCGTGAACTTGGTGGTTGCCGGAGCGATTCTTGCCGCCTGGGCGTAGCTGGAGTGAGTGCTTTTTATACCAAGAGGGCCTTACAAGTGTGAGGCCTTCTTGTTTTATCCCCTTCTTTCGTGGTAGAAAGGAGTACATGAAAACCTTGTGCCCCAATAAAGAGGTGTGCGGTTCGTGCGCGTGGTCGCGCATTGCCTACCCACAACAACTTGAACAAAAACTTTCAGCAATCAACAGTTTGTTCAAGATCAAAAACTTGCCGTTTCGCTGTAAAGATATTCTTGCATCGCCTACAACCTCCCACTACCGCAATCGCATGGATTTTGTCATAGATTTTGAGGGACGCGTGGGTTTGCGCCAAAAAGGCAAATGGTGGAAAGTCATTGACGCGCATCCGTGCTTTATTGCCGATAGAAAAATCGAAACCGCCTATTGGCAAACACGGGAATGGGCGCGCAACGCCGGGCTTTCGTATTATGACCGCAAAACCCATGAGGGATTTTTACGTTATGCCGTGATTCGTTCAACAACGCGTTCGCAAACCATGATAACCATTATCACCAGCCCACCTTCAGAGGATAAAGATTCTCAAAACCCAATAAGTGTAAATGAGGCGGCCGCCCCAAACGCACTTATGGAGTTTGCAAAAAATAACTCGGCAACATCAGTTGTATGGGCTGTCACCTCTTCCCTTTCCGATCTTTCTCGTGGCGAAAACTTTATGACTTTAAAAGGCCCGGGCGTGATGGAAGAAAAGATTAATGATTTGAGCTATCGCGTTACGCCAAATGCGTTTTTCCAAACTAATCCCCATGCCGCGCCGTTGTTACAAAAAACGGTTGTGGATTTTTGCGGAGATATTTCCGGCAAAACCGTCTTAGATCTTTACTGCGGCAGTGGATTTTTTACCATTCCGCTCTCTAAAAAAGCAAAGAAAGCTATTGGCGCAGAAGAAGTTCCCGAGGCTATTGCCGACGCGCGAGTCAATGCCGAGCAGAATAAAATAAAAGCGGAATTTTTCACCGCCAAGATTGAAGAATGGGATTGGAAACAATACCGTCCCGATGTTTTAGTTTTAGACCCTCCGCGTTCAGGCATGCATGACAAGGTCTTGCGCGACATTGTGGGATCTCCGCCCGAGACGATCGTTTATGTTTCGTGCAATCCCAAAAACTTTGCCCGCGAATGTGTAGAGCTTTCGAGGGTCTATAACGTTACCACATTGCGTGCGATTGATATGTTCCCGCACACACCGCACGTTGAACTTGTGGCACGACTTGTACGAAAAAAATTGTCAGCCTAAGTACGACTTCCGTAATGCCTCGGGAAACTTTTCTATGGCGTATCGCAACATGGTTCGCGGCATTTTTTGGTAATATTTTTTTAAAAATGCTTCTTCTGTCGCGCGGTCTTTGTTCCCCACTTCCCGCAACATCCACCCCACGGCTTTGTGAATAAGATCATGTGAATCGTGTAACAGGATTTCGGCAATCTTTAAGGTGTCGGTAAAATCGTTGTTACAAATAAAGGTTTGCGTGGCAAGAATCGCCATGCGTTTTTCCCACAGATTTTTTGACCGCGCAAAGCGGACCAAAATCGCACGCTTGCCATGTAAAAGATGCATGCCCATAATATGCGGCGTCGAGCTGTCTACCAAATCCCAGTTGTTAATAAATTTTCTATGCTTGACGTATTCGCCATAAATTTTGCGTTGCAAAACCGCGTCGCCATGTTGGAATTTCAAGACCAAAATAAAGAGTGCCGTCAGCCGATGTTCATGAAACGGACTACGCAACAATTTCAACGTGTCGGCCAAAGAAAGCGAAACATACTTTTTGGCAACAGCCCGTTGCACCGGAACTTTAATGCCTAAAAAACGATCGTTCTCGCCGTAATCCCCCTTGCCGGTTTTAAAAAACCATATGGCAGTTGCGGCATCTTTTTTATTTGCTTGCATCTGTAATTCTTTTTTTATCGCTGATAATGTCGGTTTCACGATTATTTCCATATATTATTTATTTTGCTGACTTTTCGGTATTGTAACATACTTTCGACATACATTATACCACAAAAGGCCTTTTGATCATTAAGCTCTAATCTTAAACTTAGAATGCTTATGAAAAATATCATTCATAAAATGCTCGCAGTCGCGGCGCTTGCGATTATTGCAGTTCCATCGCTGGCGCTTGCAACAACAGGCGAGGGTTCGCGGGATTTTTGGGGCCGCGGAAAAGTCAGGGCTTGGGGCGTGGGCGAAGTCCAGTTTGGCGGTAACGGCTTTGCAGAATTCCGTGGTGACGGCACATTTACTGTTAATAAAGGCGCGCACGTAGTGATCACTGGCGAGGGACAGCGTATAGAATCCGATACCGGCATCACGTATGAAGGTTTTAAGGGTGTTGCAAAAGTTCGTGGGAACGAAGTTACCGCATCATTGAGCGGCAATGTGCGCTACTTTACGGCTAGCGGAAATGGGTATGTGAAAACCGATGGCGAAGGCACCGTGATGGCAAAAAAATGGATGCCGATGCCAAAGAAAACGGAAACAAAGAACGCAAAGCCGGTAACAAAACTGCAACCCATGGAACGCTAAATATTCTTTACCGCGAACCCTTCGCGCGAGAAAAGATGAACGCTGCCAAAGAACGGTGGCGTTTGTCTTATTTTTGTAACCTTATGACGACTTAAAAAGTATTATGACACGCGCTTCACTTTTTCAAATTCTTTTATTCTCCCTTGCAGTGGTCGTTCTTGCGAGCACGGTGCTTTCGTTATTGATGCCCGAGGGCTAAATTTTTTTAGATCTATTTAAATCGCATATCGTACCAATTCAGGCCATAACTTTGCGCAACCACGCGCTCGCCTTCAGAGCTCGTGGTATGGCCTTTCAGATTCAGTAAGTTTATCGCATCCGCAATGTGATTTTCAGATTGCCCTTCGATTTCTAAATACGGCGGCATGTCGGGAAAAAAATCTAAGTCGAACCGCCAGTCTTGATATTTCCACGAAACACGATCGCGCTCTTGATGCGCATAGGCTTCTAATCCAATTTGCTCAAAGAGATCGGCAAGTTTCTCGGGATCTTTTGTTTCAAAATGGATTTCTGTATGCGTCCGTGACACGCCTAATTTTTGCGATTTGCCTTTCCACGTCACTTCCGAAACGCCATCGGACCGCCTTCGAATCCGCAAATACCACGGATCTTCCCCTTCTTTAATCCCGCGCAGGCGATACCAATCCACAATATAGCGAACCTCCAGAACTTTTGTTGCGCCCAACTCTTGCATTTTGTGTTTGACGGCATCGCCATCCACATCTAAAATTTTTGTTTCGGTTTCATTAGCCATAATCATCAACTATCCATAAGAATGAGAATATTATTTTACCACACGCGCAGAGCAAAGAAAAATTACCGCACCTCGCCGATCATTGACGGCATGTCAAGAAATTTTCGCACATGGGGTTTGCCTTGGCGTTGACTTTTGGATTCTGAAACGTCCCCGCGGTTGCTTTGATGTTGCGCGCCTGTTTGCGCTTGAAAACTACTCCCAACAAACACGGTATGTTTACCATACTTTTGAGATAATTCATCGATGGATCCATAAAGGCGTTCTAATTTTTCTAATCGCACCGGTTCTTCAAAAAGCGTGCGTTGAATGTGGGTATGGGTTTGCAAATCTAATAACACCACACCCGTTGCGCGGTACAATGTTTGCGGTTGAAAAAGATCGCTAAAAAGCTGTTCTGCCAAAGCTAAAACATCTAACGGATAGCATGTGGGACGAGACAGCGCCGCTTCATGCCCAAAGAACCGAAAATCTTGCGTCTTTAAATACACCACCATTTTTTTAACTGCTAACTGATGCCGCCGAACTTTAATAAAAGCGTTTTCAATATTTTTAGACAATTGTGCAAAAACCACACTGCGATTGCATGATGGCGGGGTAAACGTACGCGTTTTCCCAATAGAGGCGTATGTGCTTTTAAGTTCCGTATGCACCGTGTACAAAGAAACGCCTTGCAGTTCTTGCCAAATTTCTTGATGCGGTTTGGTTAAAAAACTGGTGACCCATTTTTCAGATCTTTTTACTAAATCCCCGGCGGTTTTAATACCATACTTTTCCAAATATTGCGCGGTTTGAAAACCAATGCCCCAAATTTTTTGCGTTGGCGCGTTGTTTAAAAACGATTCCACATTGCGATGACTGATAACAACAAGGCCCGAGGGCTTGTTCCACCCCGAACCTAATTTGGCTAACACTTTGGTCGGCGCCACACCCACAGAAACCGTAATTCCTAAACCGTCTTCAATCTCCTTTTTCATTTTTTGCGCCATGGCAGTATAAGACATGCGTAAAGCCCGGCGTAAACCCGTGATATCAACAAACCCTTCATCGATAGAATATTCCTCAACATCGCCGGCGGTTTGGCGGATAATATCGAACATGCGTTTGGAAAACAAACTATACGTTTCATAATTGCTGGGCACAATAATGGCGTGGGGGCATAGTTTTTTAACATCCCATAACGCCACACCACGCTTGATACCGTATTTTTTTGCTTCATAACTTGCCGCCGAAACAATGCCCCGCTCTTTGCCGGTCACCACCGGTTTACCACGAAGTGCGGGGTTTACCGCTTGTTCGCAGGACGCAAAAAACGCATCGGCATCAATATGCACAATGACCTTTTGAAAAGATTGATTGTCCCAACCGTACATAGAAGTCAGCTGTCAGCAGTCAGCTGACAGGTTTTATAAAATCATAGTACATATTATTGACGGCTGATGACTGCCTGCTGTCTAGTGGTATTTCCTCAACACTGAGGTCACAACACCCGTAACCAAAACATTTTCATCGATAATCAGTGTGTTTGTTTTTTGCGCCGTATCTACTAAGCGGCCGCCAAAACGATTTTTCTCTAACCTGCGAATAAGCCACGCTCCGTCATATTGCGCAATAACAATATCGTTGTTTTGCGGAACGCGTCCCCGTTCCACCACTACAAAATCGCCGGGCAAAATCCCTGCGCCGGCCATGGCTCCACCGGATACCCGCACAAAAAAGCTGGTCGATTTGTGTGGCACAAAATATTGTTCAATAGGAATACTATCGGCTAATTCTTCTTCGGCGGGTGATGGAAAGGTTTCGCGCATAAATTTCAGTGATCAGTATTCAGCTGTCAGCAATCAGTATTAAATTATTTTCAAAATTACACCGAATTACTGATAGCTGTCTGCTGATTGCTGTGTTATTGTAAACCGATCATTTTTAAAAGTCAAACAAAAACCGAACATAATAATCTTTTCGCAAGACTTACCCTTATTTTTATGATATAATACATCAGCTGTCAGCGAGTCTGCAGTCAGCTCACTTTAAATACACACGAATCTTAAAAATGGCCGAGCAACATAACCATAAAGATTTTATTCATCATCAACAATCCCCGTTTTTGAATAGCGTGCGGGAAATTGTGTTTGGCGCAGAAGACGGCATGGTGTCTACCTTGGGCGCGTTAACCGGCATTGCGGTGGGAACGCAAAATCATTTTACTGTTGTCTTGGCAGGTTTTGTGATTGTTGCCGTGGAATCTATTTCTATGGCCGTGGGGTCGTATTTGTCGGCCAAGTCGGTGACCGATTTAAACCAACGCAAACTATACGAAGAGCGTCATGAGTTAAGAACCTATCCTGACGCAGAAAAAAAAGAATTGAAAGAAATGTATATTCGCGATGGCTGGCCCAAAACAATGGCGCGCACCATGGCAGAAACCGCATCGCAAGATAAACATTTGTTTTTGACGGAAATGGCCTACCGTGAATTGCATATTTCTGCCGGAGCCGTAGAAAATCCCACGCGCAATGCCTTCTCGATGCTTTTTTCGTACATCTTTGGTGGTATCATTCCCGTGATTCCCTATTTCTTTTTACCCATTGGCGCCGGACTCATTGTGTCGATTATTGCCACACTGTTGGGATTGTTCATTTTAGGCGTTATGACCACGCGATTCACCAAGCGCACATGGTGGAAAGCGGGTCTAGAAATGTTAGGCCTTGCAAGTTTAGCGGCTATTATTGGGTACGCGATCGGCCGATTCATTGAACCTTTTATTAATCTTTAGAATCGTTTTATATGCTCATTACCTTTCCTTTTCAACAGCGTGAAGGATTTTGCGGGCCAGCGTGCCTAAAGATTGTGTTAGGCTATTACGGAACAAAAGTGAGTGAACGCAAACTCGGCCGCATGATGCGATGCTCTTCGGACGAAGGCGTAAAATCCGACGTGATTGTTAAAACCGCAAAAAAATTAGGTTTTGAAGCTTTTATTAAAGATAAATCCACGCTTGGGGATTTGGCTATTTATGTTCGCAAAAAACATATTCCCGTGATTGTGGAATGGTTTTATGTGGACGAGCCGCATTATTCCGTGGTGACGGAATTTGATAAGGAAAATATTTATTTAATCGACCCGTTGGATGGTTTGCCCAAAGCTCTGCGGCATAAACAATTTGAAAAATTGTGGTTTGGGTTTGAGGGGTTTTCGCATCTGACCTCGCACCGCCAACTCACCATCCGCCGCATGGTTGTGATTCACCCGAAAAGTGAAAAGTTTTCTACTCCCGTTGAAATGATGGATAAATAGATTCCCATGATTGAGAATCTTATTGGCGTGCATATTCCGTTGCCAAAAAAATGGGTTCGCGAGATTCAACAATTGAGCAAGCGTTTGAACCTTCCTTACGAATCGTATTATGGTTTGCCGCCGCATATTACTTTGCATCTTGCGCGGATAGAAAAAAACGGTTTTCCGAGGTTAGTTTCATCCATTGCCAAACTTCCGGTTAAACCTTTTACCGTACGATTAACGTCCTTAATGTGCGATACACAAAGCCGTCGTGTGCCGATTTTTATTGCGAAAAAAATTTATAAATCGCGAGCCCTGCTTCATCTTCATGAACGTATTGTGCTTGAGACGAACGCGGTTCGCGGTGGATTGATTCGAACCAAAGATTTGAAACGCATACAAGAGGGGCTGTATACAAAAGAGGAAATCGCCTATATCCATAAGTACGGATATTTGTTAGTCATGAAAAATTATATGCCACATATTTCTCTTGGCGCTATACACGGATCCGTAAGCAAAACACAACAACGCGAAATTCAAAAAACCATCCGCCAGCATGCCGATGTTCTTCGTGGCTATACGTTTTCCTGTGAAAAAATTATTGTGGGTTTGTATCCTTTTGATACAAAAAAGCAAGACTTTGTGAAAAGCCGAAAAATTGAACGAACAATAAATCTTTAAAGGATCGTGGGGGCGGCAAGAAATGGTAGTCTTCCCTGCCGCCCCGAAAGCGATCGCCCTCCGACGACCTAGCACGCGTCGTCATCGATCCGACGATAGGCCTCGGCCGCAGCCTTGTTTGGGTCCGAAATACCCTTCACATTGCCGACCACTCCTCCGCCCGAAAGACGGACGTCTCCCGTGGTGGGATCGATGCTTCCGATACCGTTAAATTTCTGGCGCCTGAAAAGGCGTTTTTTTGTGTTAGTTGTGC
>CAZRYK010000022.1:0-17897 GCA_964604315.1 uncultured Gammaproteobacteria bacterium | reverse complement strand
GAGGGCGAAGTGCGCCTCACCGCTGGAGTGAGGCGACACTGTACCCGAGAGGGGTGAAGACAAGAGCCAGAGGATTTGATTTCAATAAAGGACAAGAAGTTCAAAAATCTAAGGAATAAATTATATTAACGAACTCTCACCAAACGTTTCTTGATAGCGTTGTTGTAAGGTTTCTTTTTGAAAAGTATGCGTCTGGCCGCCGGAGTGCTCTACGGCAAAAGAAGCCACAACCGTCCCTAACTTCATGGCATCCACAACGCTTCTTTTTTTCATCATACCATAGAGCAACCCTGCGCGGAATGCATCGCCGGCTCCGGTGGGATCGACAACATTCTGTACAGATACTGCCGGGATGGCGACACTCCCTTGGGCCGTTAATAATTCTGATCCTTCGTCGCCCTTGGTAACAATCACCGTAGGAATCTCTGCAAGTAGTTTTTCTTTATCCCAATCAGTCATTTGCAAAACCACTTCGTATTCATAATCATTCACCACAAGAATATGGGCGCCGGCAATCAATTTTTTCAATTGCGTGTCAGAGAGCGCAGGCAAAATCTGCCCCGGATCAACAATGTGCGGAACCGCATTTTTCACATACTGCTTTTTAAGTTCCATCATGTCCGTGACATTTCCCGGAGATAAAATGGCCATACTCCCTTCTGAAAAACTTGTGGGGTAGGTTGCCAGCGGTTTATCCATGGCGCCCGGGTAGAAAAACCCCATTTGATTATCAGCTTTGTCCGTCATAATCGTTGCGGTTGCGGTGAGAGCGTCCGCACGTTCGCCAATCTGTGTGGTATTCACACCCCAGCGCTCGAGCCACTGCTTATATTCCGCGGCGTCGTGACCAAGGTTCGCCAGAACGACCGGCGCCTCACCAAGCAACCCCAACGAATACGCAATGTTGCCGGCCGTGCCGCCATACCTCTCGGTAAGATCGCGCACCAAGAGCACAAAATTCAGCGCATGAATCTTGTCCGGCAAGATGTGATCTTTAAAGTAACCATCGTAAACCACGATCCGGTCAAACGCTAAAGATCCTGAAACGTAAATATCCGCCATAATTATTTTTTATGCGATCGATCGTAGACAAGCTTGTTTGCGGCATACAGCGAATCAAATGTTCCGGCATCAATCCATTGTCCATGCACTTTTTTCACCTGCAATTCCCCCATTTCTAAAAACTTTGCATTGACGTCGGTTATTTCTAGTTCTCCGCGCGGAGAAGGTTGCAAATTCTTGGCAATGTCAACCACACGATTATCGTAAACGTACAAACCGGTCACGCAAAAATTCGAGTCGGGTTGAGTCGGTTTTTCAATAATTTTTGTTGCACGACCAGCCGCATCAAACCATACCACACCAAACCGTTCTGGGTCAGGCACACTTTTTGCAAAAATCATTCCGCCTTTTTCAAACGATTTAATGTCGTCCGATTGATCTTCTTCAAAAATATTATCGCCTAAAATCATGGCTACGCCATCGTCGCCAATAAAACTTTCCCCAATAATAAACGCTTGCGCCAAGCCTTCGGGTTTATCTTGAATTTCATAAGTAAAACGGGCGCCGAGTTCCCTTCCAGACCCTAAAAGTTTCAAATAATCCCCGGCATGGTCTGGCGCCACAATAATCAAAATATCTTTGATGCCGGCTTTCATCAACGTTTCCAGCGGATACATAATCATGGGTTTGTCGTACACCGGCAAGAGTTGCTTACTGGTCACTCTGGTCAAGGGACGCAAACGTGTGCCCGAGCCTCCGGACAAGATGATTCCTTTCATACATTTATACCTTAAGATTTTTTTGTACCCAAGAAACGTAACGCGCTAAACCCTCGGCAACGGAAATGGCAGGAGTATAGTTTAACAAGGTTCGCGCTTTAGTAATACCCGCAAGCGAATGCTTCACATCGCCTTTCCGCGGCTCGTCATAAAACGGTTCAATAGACGTTCCAAGAATCGCGTTTAAATTTTTGACAAGCTCGTTGAGGTTGATGTTTGTTCCGCACGCAATATTGATGGTTTCGCCACAAGCTTCTTTCCCGACCGCGGAGGCGAGGATATTTGCATCCACATTATTGGCAACGTAGGTAAAATCGCGCGACTGCGTGCCGTCGCCATGAATCGTCGGACGTTGACCTGACACCATCGTGTTGACAAACTTAGCAATGACCCCAGAATATTGCGACGTGGGGTCTTGACGTTCACCAAAAACATTAAAATAACGAAGACAAACGGTTTCTAAACCGTAGACGTTATAAAAGTTCTTACAATAATGTTCACCGGTGAGCTTACTCGTTGCATACGGCGACAAGGGTTTTTCCATCAACGTTTCGACTTTCACGTCCGCATCTTGATCTCCGTACGCGGAACTCGATGCCGCATAAATCACTCTTTGAACATCCGCATCGCGCGACGCCAGCAACACATTCAACGTGCCGGTAATATTGCAATCGTTGGTCGTTACTGGATCGTCTACGGAGCGCGGCACTGACGGTAAAGCGCCTTGATGAAAAACAACATCCACGCCCTTAAAGTGTGGCTTAATCGCTTCGAGATTTCTAAAATCTTCTTCAATGAATTCGATGTCCGAAAAAACCGCTTCAAGATTTTTTTTGTACCCGGTAGAAAGGTTATCGAGCACTTTCACCTTGTGCCCCAAGGTCAAAAGCTTCTCCACAATATGCGAACCAATAAAACCGGCGCCTCCGGTAACTAATGAGGTGGTCATAGTTTTTTCTTGGTTAATCGCCGTTTATGATACAAAAAAAAGCTTAAAAGTGCAAGAGCTGAAAGCAATGAAACAACCGCCCCACCTAAGAATAAACGCTGGGGCGCGTAGCGAAGATCCACCTCTGTTACCGCCGTTTGCTCCGGATTGTCAATAACCCAACCATTGGCATACCCAAATCCCACAACATGTTTGGAAGCTGTGCCCGTCAACTGCCAATACGGGTGATAACTTTCCGTAAAATGCACATATTGAACACCGGGTTTTAGACTCAATGTATGGCGCGTTGGCGAGAGATTTGTAATGGCTAGTTTTTGTGGAGTTGCGATGTCGTTATTTACGACGGATTCAAAAAAAATATTTTCAACGGTTTGGTAAGATGACGTTCCATTAAAGGCCGTGTTACGGATCGCAAATGTATGCTCCCCGGCTTCTAATCGGAATTGACCCAACGGCGTTTTGCGATGATCAAAACCCTGGGATAGTTTATCGACCGGCACAATGCCGTCTTGCCACGGTTGATCATCTAGACGAAACTGCAACCGGCCTTGCTCTGCGCCATATTGCAGTGTTGTAAAAACCTGGTAATCACGGGTCGCGGGCAACGTCACCTTGTACGTTAAACGATTTTCATCGTCTTGAGCGTAATCACTGCTGGTATAAACGTCGCCATCCGCATAATCATCGTCGCGAAAAATCCAACCCGCGTGGTCTACAAGATGCGCGCGTGACGTTAAGGGAATTTTAATATAGATAAGCGCGTCCGAAGGCGGAGCGGCCAAAGGGTAGGGATCGAGGTCAGGAAAATACACAAAGGCGTTTTGCGCAACATCTGGGTAATCGCGCGAAAGATCGGGCAATGTGCGAATATTCCCGCTCACCCAAGCCATGGTGGAATAGCCCGTTGCTTGAGACATTTCGCCGGGAACTTCATAAATGTCCCAATCGCCAAATTGTTGAACACGAGTTAAACCGGACTTTTTTAACGTTGCCGCAATCGATTCCGGTGAGCTCATAAGCAAGTGCGGTGGGTAGGACGCCCAGTTGACATCGTTGCGTTGCAAAACATACTTTACGCCCAACATGTTCCAATACAACGCCGGAATGGATTCTTCGCGAAACATTTTAAAATGCATATCGCGGACTAACGCATGCGTCAACGCCGTGCCGCCGCCAACCCCGCCGGCATTCGAAGGAATAATGTTGTAAATAAAATCGGTTCCGGCATAGCCGTTGGTATATTCTAAATAACTATTCGCTTCTTGCGGCAAAATAAACACCCGACCGTCGTTTTGGCGTTCGGCAAACCACGCGCGCGCGTTCTCGTACTCCGGATACGTTGCGGGTTGGTAGGAACTCTCCTCAATAATATCTCCGGTAATGAGCGGATGCCCGTAAATAATAACGCCGCTCCATAAAAGAAGAGAGAGAACAATGGCGATGATCCGTTTTGTGGGCCAAAAGATTTTAAATAGACCCGCCACTGCGAACGCAAACGCCAAGCCTTCAGCTATAACAAAATTCGGATACCATTTATAATCCGGACTGCGGAAGATCCAAAAACCCGGCACGTGATTGGTAAGGAATTGATACACCTCGCCAAACGGTTTGTGGACGCCTTTACCCAAGAACAAGCCAATAATCGCCAAGGTGAAAATAAAGACGATGAGTGGTCGGGATTTTCGAAAAAGAAAAACGCCAATAAACGAGACGGCGAACAACGCATAGCCGACACCCGCTAAGAAAGTGTTAGACGACGCATAAATGGCGGACAGGGCAAATGAGGGCAAGCCGGAAAGCGTTTGCGCGTACAACCCCCAGTAGCCGTAAAAGCGGATGAGATTGGGTAAAGAAAGGTGTTCGCTGTTGCGCTCCAATGTGTAGGAAAGATTCCCCCCGAATTCTGGTTGCACTTGAAAGGCAAAGACTTGCGCCGCCATGGGTAGCAACCACCACATATTGAGCAAGATGCTTACCAAGAAACCAGCACATGCGACGCTCCAGATTTTTTTAAGGAGCGCGTGATCTCGATGATGAATGACGCTGACAATGATTAACCACAAGACACTGGGAGTCATCACAATGCCGATCACTGCCGGCGGATTCATGCCAAAAACGCTAGTGAGTAACGAAACACCCCCAATACTGAGAACCAGCGGTAAAAAACGCGCTTGTACGTTTAAAGCCGCGCGTATAAAAATCCCTAGGAGCAAAAGACTTGTTGCAACGGCAATAATGAGCCCAATAATCAAGTTATGCCATAAAATCCCTAAAAAGAAATTCAGCGTAAAAAAGAGCATAGCCGAGAGACTTGCAACAACGCGCACGCTTTCACGCTCTCGGACACTTGCCTGCCAGACCGCAAAACCCGCACTTGCATTAAGGAGCAACATGATGCCGACAAAGAGAATTTTTTCTGCAACGATGAATGACATGCCTAACAAGTCCGTGAGATACAAAAACAGATTAAACGTTATTGTCGGCGGGACAAGCGATGAACCATCCAAACCAAACGCCACGGCATTTTTCCATGTGTAAAGATGTTCAAAAAAGTTATCCGTTCTATCTAATCCTAACCAGCCCAAGTCCGCGCCTAAAATGGCATACCCGGAGCTATACCATAAGAGGGGCACAAGAGAAAAAAGGATCGCCACAATGACAATAATGAGACGCGGATGTTTCATTCCTTTTCCCACAGAAAATAAATGACGGTTCGCGCCAAAGCATAGAACACAAGAGCGAGCGCCAAACCACCCCACCATGGAACAACCGATCTTTTTGCAATGGTAAATGCTGTATTGCTTCCCGCCTCCATGCGCCACGCCATTCCCCGGCCTTCCACCAAAGCTTCCGGTTCGCGCGCTTGTCCGTCTTTTATAAGACGCCACGAAGAATCGAATGGTTGGTCAAGGCCCACAACATAGGGTGCGTCCATAGATTCGACTTTGACTTCGTATCGAAAACGATTGATGGATGTATAAGAAATAGTCGGGCCTAAGGACGATGCTTGAGAAACATTTTCTACCAATGCAAACGCATAAAGCGATTGATAGCCTTTTCCGGAAATGGGCTCGGCGTTACGGAACGTGACAACGTGGTCTCCGGAAGAAACGCGCCATGTTCCTAAAGATACGGTTTCGATTAAATCGCCGTCTGGATCGTGCTCCCGCGTCGGTTGGTATCCAGAGGACCACACACCATCATCGATGCGGACAAAAAGCGTTCCGCGGGAATCATCATGGCGCAACCTTGCATACAAGGCATACTCCCCTTCGCGATCCGCAGAAAACCGATAAGAAAGTGTCGTATCAAGACCAAGCTCTTTACTGGTGACGGCTTCACCCATGGGCTCGACAAAGGGATTTAAAATCCACCCGTTATTTTCTGTAATATGTGAAGACTGCAACCCCTTTATAACAATAACACGTTGACCCAACATTTCATTAAACGCATCTTTCGCATCGCCTTCCTTTATGAGACTCCTAAGAAACGTGCTATGTGGAAGGGTTTGTAAAAGAACAAAGGCATCTTTTTCACCGCGAACTCCTCCGAAAGAAGATGCGGTATAGAGGATTGGCCGATCGTCATTTAGCACAAGTTGTGACGGTTTGATATTGTAGGGTTCAAGATCATCATCGGTTAAGGGGTGAAAAGGCGACGATGTTGCGCGAAAAAAGAAGGGAAGGATCAATGCTCCAATAATAAAAATCATCGCGACACACCATGCTATTTTTATCATTCGTTGATTAGGAATCATAGGAGCGAAGACGATAAAGGTATCGCATATACACGATCATGATAAGAACAGAGCCTAGAGCAAGCACAAACACAAGAGTCTTATGCTCAAGATACCACGGTTGCACGGTGTCTAAATGAATCTGTGTTTCTAAATAAAGTAATGGAAGATGGTCATTGGCGTTGAGTGACTGGAACGGAAGAATGGCGACAACGGTTTGTCTTTTTATAACATCTCGGGGCGTGAAAACGTCAATAGTTTCAACGGTGCTTCGCAGGTCCGATGGATTGGGGTAAACATTCACAAGCTGTGGTTTCGAGGAACTCATTGTAATGGGTTGATGTACTCCATTAACAGACAGGGTTGCGATAGGTAAAAATTTCTCCGCCACTACGGAAAACTGTTTTTTATAGTATTCGCGCCACGGTTGGGTGACGTCAAGTTGTCGCTGGGAATAAAAAAGTGATCGTAGGTTGTGTCGATTATTCTGGTCCTTAGCAAGATCGGTATCGGATTGCGTCAGGACCGCTTCATTATAAAGAACCACAGACGAGGCTTCCCATGCCCTACTCGATAAAAGATCAACCTCTGGGACATCAAAGGTATAGAGGATAGCGCCATTTTCCTCTTTCACAAGAGTCGGTTCGTGGATGTAGTTAAAATACCGATCGCGATCCGCAACAGCAACCGGCGGTAATCGCCAATCTTTATAACCGACATTCACGGCTAAGAAAAGAATGATGGCGCACGTGCCGCCAAAAACAAAAAGCGAACGCGGAAACAACATCTCGCTTCCCGGGTGTGCTTCGGGAAAGTTTTTTCGAATATTTTTCAGTAAACTGCCCAAGAAGTAAATCAAAATCCAGGAGGCGGTAAACCCGGCTAACATATTTAACGTCGTGTTGAGAAACGGCCACGGAAGATCCACCAGTTTTGGGAACGCGTTCAAAAAATAATCAAACGGTTTGGTGCCGGTGAAGAAATGGACAAGAATAATCAGCGTCAAAAAAGATAACACTGTTTGACGAATACGCCGAAACACCAATGCCCAGAGAATCAAAAATGGCAGAACCCAAATATAATATTGAATGACATTGCCGGTGTTGTACGGAAGTAACAATAAAAGAAGAATGGTAACGTAGGTCAAAAAACGCTCAAACGTCAGTTGCTTTAGGCGAATGTCCCAAGACGCTTTAAAAATAATGGCCATCACGCTCGGAATAAAAATAAGAAAGAATAACTTAGACAGGAGCGCGGGCGGAAGAAGATAAATAATCTCTGTGTTAAAAAAGATGCGCCATAACGAGAACGCGCTCGGGTCGGAAAGCACACCCGATGTATGAAAAAAAAGGCTGTTTAAAAATGTCTCGCGCGTGAGCACCGGAATAAGTAACGGCGCAAAACTTGCCACCCCGATTAAAAACGCAATACCGATTCCCCAGAGTTGATGTTTGAACCGATGGGTAGACCAAAAGTACAGAAAAAAGAGAGGGAAAAGAAAGAACGGAAATAACTTGATGGTTGTAGCGATAGCCAAAGATGCATAACTGCGAGAAATTTTGCGATGATACGCATAAAAAACCGCCAGCAAGACAAAGAATGTAGGAATGGCATCGAACATGCCGTGAACGGAGCTTATGAAAATCGCAAACGGATGCACCCACCAATATAAAGCGACGACTTTCGCCAAATGTTGCAATCGCTCTTGCGGAAGTTTAAGAATGGACAGTGATCGAACGAGGTGGTAAAGAACGGCGGCAATGCCGATGTCGGCTAAAATAAACGGCATTTTCAGAACAAACTGCGTGACATAAATATTGTCCACGCCAACAAGATTGGCAACCAATTTAAGCGGGAAAAACCCCAATAAAATACCCAAGTACGGCACACCATAACTCCACCAATATAAGGGATTTATTTCGGCAAGATAAAAAAGTTCATCGTGTTTTAAAAAGGCGCCAACATCAAACGCATAACTGGTAATCGGCGCAAAAAGAAGCCGCACAAGGAGGCCCGTGATTGCCGCAAACCAAAAAAACTTGGCGTTTGAAAATTGTGCCAAGATCTTTGTTGCCCTGTCCTTAAAATAAAGTTGTATCACAAAACAGAAAGGATAGTGGATTCTAAACGCGGGATGTTATGCGCATCGGAAAAGAGATTTTTGGCACGTTTGCGGTTCTCATGCCCAAGGTCGCGCCGTCTATTCGAATCATGGATTAATTGTACTAATTTTTCCGTTAAATCGTCAACATCGTTTTGCCGCGCTATTAAGTTATCTTTTCCTACGACTTCGGGTATCGCGCCATTGTCCGTTGTGACAATCGGTAGCCCCGCGCTCATGGCCTCCACAAAAACAAATCCGAACTGCTCTTCCCAAAGGGTGATGAGCCCCAAGGAGCGGTTTCGGGAGGGCAGGCAAAAAATATCGACACTTTGAAAAATACTTGGCAAATCACGATTGTCTAAAAATCCTTTATAAATAATCGGCAGACGTGTTGCACGCTCGCGTACCTCATTTTCCATTTCTCCGCGTCCACAAATCCACAATTCGGTGTTGGGGTATTGCGCAACGATTTTTTCAAAAGCGTCCAAAAGTTCGCGCAAACCTTTTTCGCGTGTTAAACGACCAACAAAAAGAATGCGGCAGATTTTTGATGCGTTGCGGTCTTGCGCCATGAATAAAGTTGTGTCGATAGATGGGTACACGGTCACTTGTTTTTCTTCCGGAACACCGATGGAGGATAAATAGTGATGCGCCCGATCGGTCATGGTGATAAACAAATCCGCGGTTTTGGTAACCGTGCGCGTCCATAAAGCATACGGCGGCAAAAAACTTGTGATATGGTGCGGCAGTGTTTCCCATTCAAAAATCACCAACGGTTTGTGAAGTTTTTTGGCAATGCGGGCACACTGTACGCCCAACGCCGTATAGGTTCCGGCAGTGTAAATAACATCGACGTCTTGCAACAGTTTTTCTAAATCTTTTAAATACACCCACGCCGTGATGTTATACCGGCCGTGGCTCATGCGATTGAAAAAATCCGGGATCACCTTTTTATACGTTGGTTCTACAACTCGGACATGCGGCGCGTTTAAAAGTGTTGCGGAATCTTTCTCATCCACTCGGCCAACAAAAGTCACATCGCTTTGGGTAAACTGTTGACAATACCGAAGATCGCGTCCATCGGTGTGATTGCCAATAACATAACCGATGCGGGGTCTTTTTTGAGATGATAGATGGTAGGTTGTATGCATAATAATGGTCTCGAGCAATCAGATTGGCGTTAAGGAGTCACTCGCCGGAGTTACGTACCGTACGGTATCGTAACGGAGGTCACCAATGTGTGACGACGAACGCCAAGCTGATTGCTTCGATTGACTTACTACTTATTCTTTACCGCTTACTACTGTCTTTAAAAATGTTTCCAACTTTTCAACTGATCGTTCGCGAGAAAACTTCTGCGCGGTCTCATAACCCGCTTCCACCAACCGGGAAAATGTTTCCGGTTCTTCAATAAGACGCAAGATATTTTTTGCAAGCGTGCTGGGGTCTTGAGGTTTAGAGACCAACGCATTTTTTTGTGTTTCCGTAAAATCTCGCGGGCCCAGACTATCGGTAATCGCCACCGCTGTTTTAGACGCCATCGCTTCTAAAATCGGCAACCCCCATCCTTCCTTATGCGCGGGGTGAATATAAATATCACATGTACAAAAATAGTTTTGGAGTTCACGCGTTCCCAGATTCACTTGTTGCGATGCCCACATAGGCACACGCGTATCCCGGAAGTGACCATAAAAAACAAACTCGAGGTTCGGATATTTTTCATGAACAATCTCGCATGCCGCAATACCGTCCGCCGTCCCCTTCCACTCCGCAGGATGCACAAGCATACCAATGCGTTTAACAGGACGCTGTGATTTTTTTACCGGACAAGAAAAATCTTGCAACTTAATACCATTCGGAATCACCGCGCTTTCCACGCCGAATTTTTCTCTTCCTAACTTCTGAAGCCAGGAGGCAATGACTATTCTGTGTAACGGCAGTTTCCATGCGGCGTCCACGCGACTTTTATGCCCATCCCATTCCTCATAATGTTGGATGAAATAACATTTTTCGCCTTTTTGCTGTGATAACGGCATGATCTGAAAAGCATTGGGCCAGGCGCCGGCAATAAGAACATCGGCATCAGGCAAGGTATGGTCTGTGACGCGCCACAATCGCTTTACGGGTACAGAAATATCCCAAGGGATTCGACCCCCGATGATCATATTCTTTAAGGTATAGGCAAGGCGATAAGCCCGCAACAAAAATGTTTTCCCGGGAAAAGGGAAAACTGTCGGGTAAAACACATGCACCGTATGCCCGCGTTGCTGTAAACTTTCCGCATATTCCAGCAAGATTTTAATGCCGCCGGAAAGTCCATAGAACGGTAAGAGAATGGTAATCTTCATACGCGCACTTTTTCTAAAAGATCAAGTTCCTTTTGCGTCATTGCGCTCCAAGAAAAGTTTTCAGAATGGGCAAGCGCGCCGGCAGCCAAGGTTTGTCGCAAGGTTTCATCTTGTAAAATTCGTAAAAGCGTTTGCGCAAAGTCTCCGTTTTCCGGAACCAGCAAGCCGGTTTTTCCCGGAACAATGGCCTCGCGAATACCGGCAACATTAAACCCAACCGTCGGTGTTCCGCACGCCGCCGCTTCCAACACGACTAATCCCCATCCTTCTACACTGGTTGGCGTTGCAAACACCCATGAGCGCTGTAAAAGATTGACTTTTGTGGCATCGTCGACAAAACCTAAAAATTGTACGTCAGTCATTTTTTTGCTTTCTGCCAACTCTCTCAAATGCTGTTCTTGATCGCCGCTACCGGCAATTGTCAACGTTGCACCGGGTAAATCTTTTCGTAACGTTGCAAACGCTTCCAACAACAACCCCAGACGTTTGTATTTTTTTAACCGACCAACATACACAATAGAGGGTTCGGAAGTTTTAACAGTTCCGGGTTTGTACAGCTTATGATCTACACCGTTATAAATAATATGAATATTGTTGTCGTTAAAACCGATTTTCAGCATTTCCTCTTTGGTGCTTTGCGAAACCGCGATAAGCTGATTTTTGCGATACACCTGCGGCATCAACGTATTTTGCAAAAACAATCCTATACGTGCTATCCCAGGGGAAAAAAATTCTTGAACAAATTGATGGGGCGGCGAGATGTGATGCACCAGAAGCACAACCGGTCGCCGGCTAAAAAGCGGCGTAAAAAAAGGAATCGCGTTATGCGTATCCATAACAACGTCGCACGTTTTGCGTAAGCGCAACCAATAAATAAATGGCGCAAGGAAATAGGTAGAAAAACGACCGCCATAACGCACAATGCGCGTGCCGTTGAGCACTTCTTCGCGAGCTTGCCCATGAACGCGGGCTGTATAAAACGTCACCTCATGACCTTGCTTGGTAAATTTTTCACATTGATACTTCACATGCAACTCGGCCCCGCCTGCCCAAGGGTGCATCCAGTCGCGCCAGTTGTAAATAAGAATGCGCATATTACGATATTTTTGGTGAACCGACTTTTTTAAACATCTGCCACTTGGCGTTACCCTTGGCCATAAACTTCCGAATCTCTTTATCCGAGACAACGCGTGATTTCTGAATTTTTTGGCGAACACGGAGGGTATCCGGTAAGTGAAAAATATTCCAGACAAGCGCGTGGATATACACCTTCCCAACAATTGCCCATTGCCTTTTTATTATCCAAAAACCGATTTCTGCGATCTTCCATAAAAAAAAGGCCGGAAGAATTTTACAAAGCGACGTGACGGAATAATTTTTCAATAATGTCCGCAATTGATTTTGTTCCCCGTAGTACCGCTTCATCATACTCGTTTTGTACTCCCCTTTTTGTAAAGCGCCGGTGGTTGCCGCTCCTCCAATGGTTGCTCCGCCCTTATGGTAAAAAACCGCATCGGGCAGAGATTTAATGTCGTAGCCCTTTAGGCGCAATCGCCAGCACAGATCGTTATCTTCAAAAATCATGACCATTTGTTCATCGAATCCACCCATGTCTTCAAAAAGTTTTTTGCGTATAACCAAGCCCGAGCCTTCAGCGTAAAAAATGGGCGCGCGTCTATCTTGAAAGGGAAAGCCGTATTTGTCAATCGCAACCCCCTCTTCAATAATCTGTTTGCCCTCATAGTCCATTTGCCGCGGCGCATACGCTCCAACGTGTTCTTCCAAACCCGCCACAATCTTCTCGCAACAATCCTCTTTCACCCACGTATCATTATTTAACAAAAAAAGAACGTCCCCTGCGGCATGTTTCACTGCCTCATTATACCCTTTAGCAAAAAAAAGGTTTTTTGGGCTTTCAATATATTTCACCCATTGGTATTCTTCCCGACGCAAAATAGTGCGGCTGTCGTCGGTCGATAAATTATCGTACACAACAACTTCCAAAGATTTGAGCGTCTGTCTTTTGAGCGACTGCAAACACCGCTCCAAAAACGGCGCTCCATTGTAATTAAGGATAACAACAGATAAGAAAGACTCATGATTTTTTTTGACGCTCATCACAATGTTTCAAAGTAATTAATAATATCCACATCGCGCATAAACTAAAAAAGGCGATAGCCATATCAGGACCCCTGTCAAAAAGAGAATCTTGAGGAATAAAATACGGATCCGTAAAAATAGAAGAAGTGCGCGTAGCATAGAGTGTCTTGAGACCATACGCCACCAATCCTGCAAGAAAGATTCTTTCAAGAATCATGCGAAACGGCGGCAGAGTATTTTGTTTACTTACGGGCATAAATGACGATTTTTTGATTTTCATACACTTTTTCAAAAGACGAACTTTTTTTATAAAAAGATTCTTCGGTACTTCCGCGCAAAAACCATGCGTATGATATACCATAACGATCCATAAGAGTATGCGATGTTTCTTCGTCGGGCTTCACAATCATCTGAAAAATCGCGTCCATCTTTTCACCATTAACTTTAAGCACCGCAAGATGATCGTTCAATGCTTTGGGAAAAAAATAAGCTAATGTCTTTCCTAGTAAGCTTATTGTCGGCACTTCATAACGCGGAGAATGTTCAAAATCGGATAATGTGTAACGCGTCACCCTACCATTAAAGTATAAAGGAAGGTAAAGAATCTTTTCATTGTCCCCATACGTCGTTGTTAAAATCGTTTTTTGTGGCGGGACGTTTTGCTGTACCCATTGAAAAGCTTCAAGGTGCGATGATTCAATTTTTACCGCGGCGCCAAACCCTTCAATATCGGATCGCGCATGAGTAAAAATAGGCGCGATACTTACAAAAATGAACAGACCGAGAAGCGACCACTGTAAAACTCTATCATGGACAGAGGAGAAAAGTATTTCTCGAATCTCACGTACGCCGAAAGCTGCACAAAATGTCAGAGGAATCCACAGATAGGCAACAAATCTATCCGGGAGTTGGTGATGAAACCCCAAAAAAACGGATTGCGAAAGAAGAAATAACGGGACGGCAAAACATAGCCCCAGAAGCAGGAGTGAACGTGGCGATCTTTCCTTGTGTAAGGGGAAAAGACCAATCAGCGCAAAAAGAACGGGCGAAAAACCAAAAACAACTGGGAGTTGCCATGGTGGGTAATAAAGCGATGCTTTACCAATCCATGCAGTCTTTGAAAAAAGATGTTGCGCAAAAATCTCAAAAGGGTTTCCGTTGCCCCCGATAATAATCGCGATAAGAAAAATGCCCACAACGGGAAAAATAAACGCCTTCCAATGAACTTTTTGCCAAAGGACGATCGTAAAGGCTAAGAGGGCAACCATAAAATAAACGAAGCCTGATAATTCATGGAAAGTAAACGCGGCCACGCCCGCGGCAAAAATGCCAAGAATGTTATAAAGCGTTGGCCGATGAAAAAAACGAACAAGAAAAATACAGCCCACTAAAATGGCTACATACCCCATCAAACTCTGCGGCGTTAAGAAAAGTGAACGCGCTACCGATGTTGATGAAAGTGTAAAAAAGATACCCCCCACAGTAATCCATCTATCTTTTGTGACTTGGCGAATGAAAAAAACCATCAAGACGGGTAGCAAGGAGACAATAAGCCATGAACTAAAAATAACAGATGATGGCCCATCTAATGATGACGGACTAAGAAGAAGCGAGAGTCTCTGTAAAGATGGGTAGAGCGCGCCATTCAACACGCCGGGTTCGTATCCTTGATTCGCCATCCAAAACGGTTGAAAATCGCCTGTGCGTTTTAACTGTTCTATCGCTACTCCAATATTCACAGCATCTGTAGAAACGGGTTGCCAATGCGCTAGGGATAAAAGAGAATAAAAAAAGAGAAGACTCGTGAGATAGATAGCAAAATAAAAAAAGGATCTTCTTAAAAACGTCTGAAAAAAAAATTTTACTTCCATAAATGTACAACAAGAATACTTGACCACAAAAAACCTAGCACGGCGCTAAGCCATCGAAAAAAAGGCAAAAAAGAGGAGGCCAGCGAGTACACAAAAATGCCGACAGTGAGGGAAAAAAATAAAAGTACGATAAGCTCACGACCATTCAAAGATAAAGATATGGGGAATTCTTTTTCATTCCAAAAAATGAACACATGCGCGAGAATCGGCAAAGAGAGTAAAAGAGAAAACCTATAAAAATTTGCTGGAAGCTGAATTTCGTAGATGAAAAGCGTCAAAAGAAAAACAATAAAAAAAATTCCGACATATATTCCCATGTCTGTTGTTGGAGCAATGCGATTATTCATATTGTTGGACACTCGTTTTTATTTTTTTAAGGAACATATCACTATTCCATGGATCTTTTTGCATTTTGAACACTCCCCTCATTATTCGCACTGGAAGCGTCTGGGAGCTCGCAGGATATGCGGCGTGAAACGAAAAAGCGGCGGTGTCGCTGTTGACAAAATCATCCTCTGTGTCAAATGCCCGGTGAATGGTGTAAAAACCACTTGAATCCTTTTGAGGAGACTCATAAATATTTCCCCCCAGAATAATGTCTACATCCTCCGGGTCAATGTAATCACTCACTTGGGGTAAATGCAAAAATTGATAGTGCTGAAGATCATCCGGTGTAAATGCAATAAAGCTTTCAGTGCCAATGACGACGTCAGGTTTTTTTAGTCGCAAAATGTGATTGTCTCCGTCAAGCTGGCCCTTGATAAAGGTATATTGTTCTTCGTCTATTTTAAATGTCTTGCCATCGATAAGGGTATTCTGCAAAGCATCTTTTGTCACGGCTCTGACAGAGATCCCCCGCGTTCCTCTCGTATACAACTCAAGTTCTTTTTGGTTGATAAAATCTGCAACATGAACATTCCCCTCAACCATGAGATAAGGAGACAGCGCGGTAACTCCCTCGATAACATCGTCATCGCCAATATTCACCGTAATGTTCAGCGGGGTTCCGGGCGGAAGATTCTGAAGCTTTACTCTCACTTTTTGGGTCAGGCCACTTGGGATATTATAGGATTTCTGAAATAAATCATGGCCTGATTGCGAGGTAATGTAAATGCTTGGCACATCTGAACCCACACGCTTAAGGGAAAAATCCGCTTCAAAATAATCCCGAGAGGCGAAAGCTAAAAAAGTGTGCCTTCCTTTAAGAGAAACTGTCGATGATGTTCGACGATATAGCCATTGATCAATAACAGGGAATTTCCGCATATCATGATTTTTAAGGTTATAGGTCGCGATTTTTTCTTTGCCGCCAACATTTTCTAAAATAGATAATAACGACCGCCCTTGAGGTTCTTTTTCGTATACCACTATTCCATCCTGGATATTTCTGTCCCAAAAAATTTTATCCAGAAACATGGAGTGGAGCAGATACGTCCGATCAACGCTCATCTTCGGATACACTTCTGTTTTTCCAATACTGACGTCCCCTGGAGCCGGAAGATCATACGTCATCCCGACATCAATGTTACGCCATGCCTGATGACTCTTTACGTTAAAACGCGCAGGCGAAATACGGAGTTCGTGATAGCGCCGCTGTTGACTATAATTATAGAGAAATCCGCTATGAGAATTTTCTGGAAATAGACGAGAGATCCCCCACTGGGATTCTGAAAAATCCGTCGTAATGGTTTTGGATCCTAAGGGACTAAAAAATTTTAGTGAAAGGAATCCCAAAACTAAAAGAAAAAAACCTATGACACACACGCGGAGTATCTGACGATTCATAAAAGTCTTTCTTCGAACAATATCTAAAATAGACGCCAACCTCTCCATAGTGAGATTATACCATATTCAAGGCGAATCGCATACTATCCCTTTTTCACTATTACCCAAAATCGTCGAGCTTGTATTTGAACCCTTTTTTTGTTAGACTTTTATTTATTAAACTTTCTTGTTGTATGTTTAGAAACTTTGTGAACGACTTTCACTGTCCCGAATGCGCTGTTGGCCTTCAGTTGAAGGACGTTACTCTCGAAGAAGATAGCGACATTATTTCCGGATCGTTTTTGTGCCCAAGTTGTCATAAAAGTTATGTTATTGATGGTGGTATCCCGCGATTTGTGCCGTCGGAAAACTACGCCGCTTCTTTTGGCAAACAATGGAATCTTTTTCCGCAAACACAGCTTGATTCCACCAATGGAACGCATATTTCTGAAGAACGGTTCTTTGAAGAAACGCAATGGCCACAAAATCTCCGGGGTCAAAAAATTCTCGAGGCCGGTTGCGGCATGGGCCGCTTTTCAGAAATTGCTCTTAAAACAGAAGCGCAGGTGTACTCTCTTGATTACTCTTCTGCGGTTGATGCGGCTCGACGCAATCTTCAAGCAAGGAAAAATCACTGTCTTGTGCAGGCAAGCATTTACGATATCCCGTTCCCAAAGAACACTTTCGATAAAATCTTCTGTTTTGGTGTTTTGCAACATACGCCCAATGTTGGCGCATCTTTTCAAAATCTTGTTTCGTATTTAAAGCCCGGCGGCACCATCGCGATTGATGTTTACGCCGCCCCTATTAGTTGGTTTCATCCTCGACAAATTCTACGACCCTTTACCAAGCGCATGAACCCCGATACCCTTCTTACGATGGTTCAAAAGGGCGTGCCACCTCTTTTAAAAATATCTCGCATTGTTGCTTCTCTGCCTGTTTTTGGCTCTACCTTACGGCACGCGGTGCCCGTTGCAAATTACCAGGGTCGCTTGCAACTTACACCGGATCAAGTAAGAGAATGGGCTATTCTTGACACCTTTGATTGGCTATCCCCCCGTTATGAGCAACCACAACGAGCAGAAACCGTTCGACAGTGGTTTGAAAAAAATAACTTTACAGACATCTCTATCGAGCGAAAGGTGGGTATTTATATTGCTCGTGGCAGGAAGCCTGAAAAACTCTAGGACCGTATTATTCTCAAAACAAATGCGACATAGGATATAATTAGTTGGCGCTTAACC
>CAZRYK010000021.1:0-18915 GCA_964604315.1 uncultured Gammaproteobacteria bacterium | reverse complement strand
GGTGGATGCCAAACCCAAAAGTGACGTCCAATAACGATCCTCGTCGCTTTTTTTTACGTCTACATGATACAGAACACTTAACCCCGTGTCCCAATTCACCCCATCAATAATGCCTTTGCTGACCGAATGCGTCGGGTGAAAATGCGCATTAATAAAACCCGGGGTAATTAAAAAACGTCTTGCATCAAAAAGATGTTCTGAAAGGTCAGCAGAAAGTTGCGGGGCGATTTCTGTTATTGTCCCGTTATCAATGCGGAAGTCAACATTTGTGACCTCTAAATCCTCCCCCAAAAGAACCGTGCCGCCTTTAACCAACATTTGAGTGAATTTTATAAATCAAAAGAAGCGTATCGGAAGAAAGTTCGCGTACCGTTGTCCGTTCAAGTGAAATGTCTAAAGGCTGACCATCGCAAAAACCCAAACCTTCGCCAAACAGCCGTGAAGCAATGGTGACATGCAATTCGTTTACCAATCCGGCTTTTAAAAATTGATTGTTTGTATATGCGCCGCCACCTAAAATTGCTTTAGTAATACCTTGGGATTCTAAAGTTTTGATGACATCATGCGGGGTTCCAGAAAGGTATTGCAATTTTCCGTCGATCGGATCTTTCGGGTATGGTGGCGTTCCTAAAATAATATTCAATCGCCCGGGTAAAACATATGCCCCCATGGCTTTAAACGTTCCCATGCCCATAATGACGGTGCCATATTCCTTGGTGAATTTCACAAAGTATTTTTTGTCTTCAGGCGACGTCCAATCGGCATTGTGCTGGGGGTTGCGCGCAATCTTTCCATCCAGCGTCTGGGCCATGAGAATAGTAAGGTGCATATTAATAAACGTTTACAGTGATTTCGCCCTTTAACGCGGCCATGGGCTGGTACTGTTTTTTTAAGTCATCAAAAATTTCTTGTACCAAATCGACATCACCGGTAACAGCTCGATCGTAGGCATTTTCGGGTAAGTGCAATTGAATCGGCGGATGCGTATTATTGCGGATTAATAATTCTTCCACTTGCGGAAAATGATTGTCATAAATATGCGCATTGCTAATCGAATGCGTGTACATGCCCGGCCGTACGCCTAATTTTTGCGCTAAGATATGTTGCAATAATGCAAAACCTGCAACGTCTGCTGGGTTGCCTAAAAACATGTCATTAGACCGCACAATGTTATGAAAGTGCAATCGCCCGCCAATAATATTTACCGTAAAGGTATAGGGACATGGAATATTTTTGCGCTTGTCTGGGCCCAAGCCGTCTTGCGACGGATCCCATGTCACCACCACGCCGTGGCGCGAATGAGGATTTTCGTGAAGATGGGTTAACAGCGACGTAATTTGATCCCTGCCAAAATGATGACGCCACCGATATCCGTACGCGGTTTCAATCGTGCCATCCTCTTTCACAACGTCTAACAAACTAGGCGTATCTGGACTGAACCTCGTGGGATCTTTTTCGCCCATTAAAAAACAAATCTGCTCCGCAATGAACATTTTCAAGGGAACTTTCCGCAAGGTTAAAATCGGAAAACATTCTTCCGTGTCAACTTGCAAAGTGACTCCGGGTAGCGCCCTCGGGGTGCGGCCAGACCACGGATTTTGTTGATCCATTCCCTCCTCTAAAATGCGTTTCAGGGCAGACCGATACTGCAGATCAAATGGCGTCATAGCATGCGGTAAAAATCATGGCTTCCTCCCATTTAATTATTTCTAGTATAGCAAAAAGAGTGCCCCAAAGCAATAATCAAAGCGAGCGATCAGCTTTGCGTTAAGGCGTCACTCGCCGGAGGAACCAATGCGTGACGCCGAACGCAAAGGTGATCGCTAGGAAAAAGACCCTCGATTAAAGCTGAACTGAAACCGACGGACCCATGGAAGATGTCAGATACACGCCTTTAATATAGGTGCCCTTTGCGCCATCGGGCCGTGCCTTTTTCAAGGCGTCTAAAAACGTTGCGGCGTTTTCTTCTAATTTTGCATCGTCAAAAGACATACGACCAATAATCTGATGCATGTTACCCGTATCATCGGCTTTAAAGGTGACCTTACCGCCTTTTAATGCTTGCACCATCGCTTGCACATTCGGGCCAATGGTTTCGGTGCGTGGGTTGGGCATCACGCCTTTTTGCCCCAAGATTTTTGCGACTTTACCCAAATGGCGCATCATGTCCGGCGTTGCAACCGCAACATCGAAATCGATTTTTTGGGTTTGCGCAATTTTTTCAATATCTTGTTCCGTGTAAATAACATCGGCGCCGGCGCTCTTAGCTTCTTCCTCTTTTCCAGCTGCAACAAAAGCCGCCACTTTTCTAGTTTTACCGGTTCCGTGCGGCAATGTGACGCTTCCGCGAACAATTTGGTCTGATTGCTTGGGGTCAATACCCAAACGAATATGCAATTCCACACCCGCATCAAATTTTGTTGTGCTGGTTTCCCTTACTTTTTTCACGGCATCTGCAAGATTCATGGGTTCGTTACCCACTTTTTCTTTCGCCGCTTTATAACGTTTACTTCGTGCCATACTTTTTTGTTTACGTGGTGCATGCGATAATGCTTTGACGCATCATCTCCCACATGATTAATTTTATTATTCGCTGACTTTAATCCCCATCTGTCGGGCGGTTCCTTCAATAATCCGCATGGCTCCTTCGATATTTACCGCATTCAAATCTGGCATTTTACGCTCGGCGATTTCTTTCAATTGCGCGCGCGTCACAGTTCCCGCTTTTTCGGTTTTAGGATTGCCCGCACCTTTTTTAATACCCGCGGCTTTCTTTAGTAACTCTGCGGCTGGAGGAGTTTTGACAATAAAGGTAAAACTGCGATCTTCAAAAACCGTGATGACCACGGGCAAAATATCGCCCATTTGATCTTTGGTTTTTTCGTTGAACTTACCGCAAAAATCTTGAATGTTCACGCCGTGTTGGCCTAATGCCGGACCAACCGGAGGCGCAGGGTTTGCTTGCCCTGCAGGAACTTGAAGCTTCACAAGCGCTTTAACAGCTTTAGCCATATGAGGGATAAGGGTTAAGGACTAAGGGATAAGTAATGAGGAAAAGGATAGGCTCTAAGGGGGTTATTCTTATCCCTTAACGCTTAAACCTTATACCTTACTACTGCTTTTTAATCTGCAACGAATCTAATTCCACCGGGGTTTCGCGGCCGAACATCGACACCAAGACTTTTACCTTCCCGCGAGCTTCGTCGATCTCTGCCACCTTCCCATCCATTTCTTTGAACGGACCATCCACAATCTTCGCATGATCGCCGACCACAAAGTCGATTTTGTATTTGGGTTCTTCCACACCCATGCGTTTTTGCAAGTGTTTAATTTCGTCATCAGAAATGGGTGTTGGGGTTGTTCCGGCTCCAATAAAACCTGTGACGTTTGGCGTGTTACGCACTACGTACCATGAATCGTCGGTCACAATCATCTGCACCAAAACGTAACCCGGAAAAATCTTTTCTGTGACAATCTTGCGTTTGCCGTTTTTAATCTTAATCTTTTTTTCCGTAGGAATGAGCACATCGAAGATTTTGTCTTCCATGTCCATGGATTCAATACGCTGGCGCATGTTGCGCGCAACGTTTTCTTCGTAACCGGAATAGGTATGAATCACGTACCAGCGTTTACCGTGTTGTCCTGTCTGTTTTGGCATATTTTTTAAAGAATACTTTCTAAACCAAGACTTAAAAGATAGTCTACCAGGCCTAAGAACAATGCAAAAACCACACTGACCGCAATGACGGTAATGGTGCTTTGTACGATTTTTTCACGATTCGGCCAAGAGACTTTTCGTAACTCCTCCTTTGAGGCTTTGAGATAACCCACAAGGGCCATAACAGGGTTATTTTGTGCCATAGTTCGCTAAAAAATAATCTAATGAAGTTCTAAAATCGCCCTTCCCGGGCGAACGACTCATCGAACATACATAAGAATAACATACCTATTTTTTCTTTGCAAGTTGATGAATACTTTCTGCCATGTCGCCAGCCACTCTCGAGTACAGTGTTCTTCGCTTCCTGCGAGCGAAGCCACTTCGCCCTCGGCTTTCCGGCTCCGACGTTCGTCGGAGACCAAGCCCGGAAAGCCTTCTGGAGCCTCTCGAGTGCCAGGCGCCAAGGCAGAAAATTATATTCTTCTCCAAAGATTTTTGCGCTTTTGGCCTTTGGAGGGACTCTCGCAGCCGTCGCTGGCTCGGTCCCCGACCGAAGCGTCGGGGCAGCGGCGGCGAGGGAGAAGCGGTCGAGTCCGCTGGAGACGAGAACCGCTGTGCCCGACAAAGGACAGAAAGCGCAAAAATCTCACAGTCAATGTATAAAGGACAAAAAAACGGCTATTTGCTATAATCCCTTGCATGACCACTTCCCGACGCCTTGATTGTATGGAATGGGGCATTCTTCTGCTCGTTCTGATTGTGAATATTCTTGTTCGGTTGCCCGGCATTTTTTATGGCGTTCCGATCTTTGAAGCCGCGGATGACAACTATGTTCTTCACGAGAGCGTTCGCATTGCGTCTTTTGAAAGGCCGGCAGTTCTGGTGGGCTTACCCGATTCCACACTTTTTTATAGCAACGGCATTGCGTTGCGTGTGGTCTTTGAAGTCTTAAAAATAAGCAACCAGACTGCGGCGCCGAACGTTACCGTGGCCTATGAAGATTTGCATGAACCATGGATCCACGAAACCGCGCGGGTCGTAAATCTCTTATGGGTCATAACCGCGTTACTTGTTTTCACCTTTTTCACCCGCCGATTTTTTGGCAAAAGAACCGCACTTCTGGCTTTGGTCTTGTTCAGTGCAAGTTCTCTTATTCTAGAATACTTTATTGAAATCCGCCCTGACGTGCCATCGATCGCGCTTATTTTTGGCACACTTTTAACATCTGCCAACATCGCGCAAAAGGCTCGGCGCAAAGATTATGTGTTAACCGGAATCCTCTTTGGTCTTTCGGTTGCCACCAAGTATCCGCTCGTCTTGCTGGTCATTCCTATTGCGTTCGCGCATGCAAAAGCGTCGCAAAAAAATCTTCGTCGCTTTTTTGCATGCCGTTCCTTGTGGATATTATTAGGGGTTTCTGTCGCCACGTTTGCTATCTTGGCTCCGGTTTTCTTTGTTTTTCCCAGCCGCACCATTTCCCAGATTCGTTATGAAGGCCGCTCGCAACATTTTGGCGCCGATGGATTATCTTTTGCGGGAAATTTGTGGTTTTATTTGACACATGCATTAAATTATGGCATAGGAACGTTCGCGGCTTTTCTTTCTTTAGCTGGCGCGGTCGTGATGTTTAAAAAACGCTGGCGCGTCGCTCTTTTTCTTTGGAGTTTTCCTCTTGCCACGCTTATAGCGCTTTCTTTTCACCCCTTGCACTGGGACCGATGGATGATTCCCCTTCTTCCTTTTGAAGCTTTAGCCGCAGGTTGGTTTATCGACACATTACTTCGCACACAAAAACAAACATTAAAATTTATCGCCGTTGCTTTGTTTCTTTTTGCGTTGGCTCCGGCCATGTGGCGCTCCCTCATTGTGGTGCGTTCATGGACACACCCCGAAACCCGCGAGGTTGCTCATACGTGGGTTTTAGAAAATGTCCCGTCGGGTTCCCGTATTGTACGTTCTGCCTACACGCCGCTGTTAAATGATTCGCGTTTTACCGAAAACGTTATTTCAACAATCGGCGCTCAAAAAACAGAATTCTACATGGAACAACAAGTTGACTACTTTATTGTGAATAATGCGGAATTGGAACGTTTTTTTACGGACACAGCCACGCCGGAACAACACAAAGCCTACGCGCGTAAGACGCTTGAAAATTCTGTATTAATTTTTGAAACCAAAGTACCGCCGTCGCAACTACCGCGCAATCTTATTTCTGTTTCTGATTGGCACGTTTTCCAAAACGGATTTCTCCCCAAACCCCAAAACGGCGACTCTATTTTGATCCACGCCTTCTCCGCAAAAGCAAAAGATCTCTATGATTAGATATCCAAATTCTGCACGTCTTTGGCGTGGGTCAGAATAAAACGTTTGCGGGGCGCGACTTCGGAGCCCATGAGGATGTCAAAAATCTCATCGGCTTTTTCTGCGTCTTCAACGTCGACTTTAAGCAATAACCTGCTTTTGGGATCCATGGTTGTTTCCCATAATTGTCCCGGGTTCATTTCCCCTAAACCCTTGTATCGTTGAATATTAATGCCCGCGATCTTCAGCTCATTGTCTTCTTTTGCAACATCTTCAGCCGGCTCTTCGGTTGACGTCCCGGCTTTTGCGGTTGTTGCGGTTTTGGCAACTTGCGCCGCACTTTTTATTTTCTTTAGCTCGGTAATCGCATTTTCTTTTTGCGAATCCGAATACGCATAGATTTCTGACGAACCTTTCGACAGTTTATACAACGGCGGTTGGGCGATATATAAATGTCCTTCGCGGATGAGTTCGGGAAAGTGTCGGTAAAAAAGTGTTAACAGAAGCGTGCGAATGTGCGCACCGTCCACATCGGCATCGGTCATGATGATGATTTTGTCGTAGCGCAATTTTTCAATATCCATCATGTCGCCAATGTTTGTGCCTAACGCAATTACCAAGGCTTTGATTTCGTTGTTCGTCAGCATTCTGTCGAGCCGCGATTTTTCCACGTTCAAAATTTTTCCGCGCAGGGGTAAGATAGCTTGAAAATTTCTGTCCCGACCTTGCTTTGCACTATTATGCACAAAAACGCCGGAGGCTAAAGCGAAATTATGTGTTCCAGGGACTTCTAAATCATAAACATCCATTCTTTCATTGACCACTTCTATTTTTTGAATACGATGGTTATAGTTTTTTGCGGCCTCAACTAAACGTTCACGATTTCCTTCAAAGAAACGCTCAAGAATGGTCTCGTATCGCAAGAGAGATTTATCGTTCGAAACTTTACGAATACTTTCATAAGCACTAAGATCGAGCGAACCTTTTTCTTGGTAAATCTCATAAAAAGTCTTCAACGCTTTGTGATAATAGGTTTTTTGGTAACTTTCGTAACGTTGTTTTCGGAAGTCTGTTGTCCATTGTTGTTGGGTTTTGCGTTTTCTCCATTCAAGAAGCGTGGGGTCATTCCACTGTTTTTTAGAGAGATCTGAAAGAAGATCTTTGCGGTCCGGATGTGTTTCAAAGAACTGTCGCGTTCGCTCCGACTGGCTTTGACGATTATTTTCATCGCCCCAATATTCTTTCTGAACCCGTTGTAAACGCTTACTGTTTTCGTCACGATATTCGGGGTGCGAATAATAATATTCTAAAAACTTTTCTTTCATGAATTCCCTGTATTGTGGATCTTCCCACTGCTTCTTCGCGCGTTTTCGCAAGCTCTGCCGCATTTCTGGTGTTGACATTATTTGCCGGATCTTTTCTCGAAAAGCAGGTGTCTGCCGTAATTGCCGAGATTTCTCAATAACATCTGGCCGATGAAGTGTGCGTTTTGCTTGCTTGCGGTGAATATCTAAATGTTCTTCTTTAGATAGGCGCAAAAGATTATCAGGATTGTTATTTCTTTTATTAAAATCTTGATGATGCCTGTGAGACTTTAACGAATCATTTTCATAAACCGCTTCTTTAAGATTATAGGCGTCTGATAAGAGATGCGTAAAAATCCATCGAGCTTGCGCAGGATCAAAAACCATTTCATAACCTTCAATGGTAATTCTTTTACCCATATGGGAGAGCTGGCGGCGCAAAGGCATTAAGGATTCTTTGCTCGTTAACTTTTGTGCTTCTGTAAAACTTCTATCTGCCAACATAAAACGATGATCCGGTGTGCAAGTAATTTCTTCACCACTATCTAAAATAAGTTTTATAACCGCCGCATCTTTTTTAGTGATTCGTGGACTTTTAATCGGCGCAACAGCTATAGAGCCCGACTCATTAATGGTATAACAATAATTTTTTCTTCCCTGTTTTTCTTCTTCAACAAGCTCTTTAAAAGAAAGATTGCGTCCATCGACTAACGCCACTTTTGTATCGCCAGAAAAACATCCGCCCGCCGAATCTCCTTCCACTATATACAATTCGGTTTCGTCGCGGTTGCGGCTAGAGCAATCGGCTAATTTTCCGGGTAATGTAAACCCGTCTAACGCGCCTTTGCGTAAAACCGAATCGCGAGCCGCGCGGGCCGCCATACGGGCTTGAGCCGCCAGCAAGACTTTTCCTAAAATCTCTTTGGCTTCTTGCGGATGTTCTTCTAAAAAGACCGTAAAATAATCATGGAAAATTTGGTCAACCGACGAGCGCGCTTCAATGTTCCCCAACTTGGCTTTGGTCTGGCCTTCAAACTGCGGGTCCGGAATTTTCACCGAAATCACCGCGGTTAAACCTTCACGGACATCGTCGCCCGTAAGATTTTGGTCTTTCTCTTTTAAAATATTATTTTTGCGCGCGTAGTTATTTAAACTGCGAGTTAACGCGGTTTTAAAACCCACTTCGTGCATGCCGCCTTCCACCGTGTGAATATTGTTGGCAAAACTCATGACCGTGTCACTGTAATCGTCGGTGTACTGCACCGCCACTTCTACCAACACGCCTTCGGCTTCTTTTTCAATATAAAAAACCGCGTCTTGTTTAATGGTTTTGTTGTGATTCAAATGCGTGACGTAACTTGCTATGCCGCCTTCAAAATGCAACGTGTAAACATAATTTTTCCCTGGTGTACGCTGGTCTTCAAAAATCATTTTCACGCCCTTGGTCAAATACGCCTGTTGGCGCAAGTGCGTCAAAATTGTTTCCCATTTAAATTCCAATGTCGAAAAAATTTGCGGATCGGGTTGGAATGTAATAATCGTTCCCGTGCCTTTGGCGGTTCCGACAGCATGAACGTTTTTCTTGGCTTGACCGCGAACGTATTCTTGCATCCATAACTTGCCCTCGCGTTTGACTTCGGCTTTCACATACTGCGACAACGCATTCACCACCGACACACCCACGCCATGCAAACCACCAGAGACTTTATACCCGCCTTGGCCGAATTTTCCACCGGCATGCAAAGTGGTAAGGACGGTTTCCAACGTAGATTTTTTTGTTACCGGATGCTTTTCTACCGGAATGCCACGGCCATTGTCTTCTACCCGTACCATTGAATCTGGCAGTAGCGTTACGCGAATGGTATCGCAGTGACCAGCCATCGCTTCATCGATGGAGTTATCCACAACCTCCCAAATCAAATGATGCAACCCGGAATCCGCCGTGTTGCCAATATACATGCCCGGGCGCTTACGAACTGGCTCTAACCCCTCTAAAACCGTAATTTGTTTTGCGCCGTATTCTTGCGTTTGTTGATTTTTTTTCTCGCGTGGTTTTCCTCCGTCAGAAACCGATTTTTCTTTGGGCATAGATGAAAATCTAGGATTTAGCCTCCTGTTTCGTGATGTATCCTCCTCACACTCCCGGCGTGGTTTTTACGCGCTTCGTGGATTTTTTCGCCAGACGTTTCTTCGTCGTTTTCTTTGGGGGAGTTTTCTTTACGCTCGCGTCACCACTTTTTGCGACTTTTTCCACTTTTACTTTGCGCACATCGGCAACCGGAACAACCGAGCGCGAATCCACAAGCTCAAACCGCAACCCGCCGGTGTACTCGGTAATCCAATTGTACAGCACTGCGCTCAAATACCCGAAGACGTAACCGCAAACAAAACCCATGAGCCCGCCAAACACAATAATGAGCACACCACCGAACAACGTTATTAAAAGGTCGATACTCGAAACTTGATCGGCGAAAAAGAGACTTAAGAAAAACACCAGCGCCACAAGAATGATATACACTAACCCGATAAGAATGTGAATACCCGCTGAAATGAACCCAATGATTTTCCCCGCGGATAAGGGATTAATTTTGCGTATCTCTACCATGGAACCTCCTTAGCTTCGGACAGTGATGCCAAAAGCCTCCTTTAATGATTGAATAATATCGTTTAATGTTTGTTGCGCTTCCTCGAGCGCGAGCGTCTTTTCTTGACTTCTGAACGTCAAATGGAATGCTAAACTTTTTGAGCCTTCCGGAACATTGCGGCCGGTGTAGACGTCGAAAAGCTCAACCTTTTCTAGTATACCATATTTTTGAGATTTTAACACGTTGTCTACTTGCGCATACGGGACGGTGCTTGGAAGGGTAAAGGCAAGATCTAACACGACAGCCGGGTAGGTTGGCAAGGGTTTATACGGACTCGTGCGCCGGATCGCTGTGGAAAAAACGCGAACGTCAAAACACGCGACGACGGTTTTAACATCTAGCCCGATCTTGGCTTCCACATTCGGATGCAAAGCCGCAATAAACCCCACCGGTTGCTTGTTGATAGAAAACGTCAGCGCGCGTTGTGCGTCTAGCATTGCGGTTTCGGGTGCGTCTTTGGGTAACCCGGGGGTTTGTTGCGTGTGGACACCGAACGATGCAAAAAGATGTTCCACGATGCCTTTGAGCTTAAGAAAAGGATAGTCCCTTGCATCGCCAGCCGCGAGCGCAAGATGCGAGAGTTCGTTTGCGCCGCGAAACACATGGCCAAATTCGAACAGCAACATGTCTTGCCGGTATCGCTGATTTTTTTTGAGGGTTTTTATGAGTTGTGGAAATAAAGAAAATCGCATGAAGCGTAAATCTTCGGAAAGCGCGTTAAGCGTTTCAACATGGTGTAATACGTCGTTGCCTAAAAGCTCCCGTTCGCGCTCTCCATAAAAAGAATAATGCCGCACTTCGGTCATGCCGCATTCGGCTAACGTAAAACCCGCCTCCCGAATAAACTTTAGTTCTGGCAGTTCCGCGACGGGCTCGAGTTTTCCGAACAAGGGTTCTTCCGGAATCGACGGGTACCCTTTAATGCGCGCAATTTCTTCCACCAAATCTTCCGGGATTTTAAGGTCTGGGCGAAACCATGGCACCGCGACTTTCATGGTGTTGCTACCCGAAACCTTCATGCCTAGATGTGTTAAAATGGCGCGGCTAACTTTTTCCGAAACCGGTATACCCAATATGCGCGAGACAAGTTGCGCATTTAATGTAATGGTAACAGCACGATATTTATCTACATACACGTCGAGCGGGCCGTCCACAATTTTTGCGTGTGCATGCAACGCGAATAATTCTAAGCCGCGTTTGGTAGCAAAACCCGTGAGCTCGCGTGGCAGGCCTTTTTCAAAACGCATGCTGGCTTCAGAGCGTAAACCCAATTTTTGCGCTGCAACACGAATGACAATCGGGTCAAAGCGCGCGACTTCTAATAACACGCGCGTGGTGTGCTCATCGACTTCCGTGTCTTTTCCGCCCATCGTGCCGGCAATACCCACTGCGCCTTTGCTATCAGCAACTACTAAAATCGATGGATCGAGCGTGCGTAATTTGCCATCCAATGTCGTTATCTTTTCCCCATGCTTAGCGCGCCGAACAGTTATTTGGGGCGCTTTGCCATCGCTACGTTTGACCAATTTGTCATAATCAAATGCGTGGAACGGATGCCCGGTTTCCAACATGGCATAGTTGGTAATATCTACAATACGATTGAATGACCGTACGCCAACCGATTCGAGCCGAGATTTCATTATTGCCGGAGTTTCGCCTTGTGTCACGTTCATGACGGTTGCCAAAAAACGCGCACAATCTTTTTTATTTTCGATCGCAACTTTCACGAGCTTCGCTTTGGAAAACGTTTTTAACGGTTTATCAAAGGTGGGGTACGAAAAACTTTTGTTGTCCGCGGCCGCATATTCGCGCGCCAAACCCCAATGGCTGAAAAGATCGGCACGGTGTGTTAAGGATTTGTTGTCGATAGTAAAAATCGCGCCATTCATGCCAAGAGCTTGCGCTAATGGTGTACCGGGCTTTTTTTTGGTTGCAGATAAATCGACAACGCCGTTTTCCGGATCTTTCAACGAATCTAATCCGACCTCGGCGGCGCCAGCGATCATGCCATGCGATTCTTCCCCGCGAATGGTGGCTTTTTGTAGCGTTACCCAATCCCCATGCCCGTGCCATTTTACGCGACTTCCCATCGGCGCAAAAATCACCAACATGCCTTCATAAATATTTTTTGCCCCGCACACAACGCGGACCACATGCGGCTTGCCAACATTGACGTCTGCCAATTGTAATTTATCGGCATTGGGATGGCGGGAAATTTTTTCAACGCGACCAATAACAAAACCCTGTAGCGCCGTTGCCGGATCTTGAACGTCTTCTACCTCGGCAATGGCCATGGTTAACTTTTCGGCCACGCGGGCAAAGGGCCCGGCATTTTTAACAAAATCTTTTAACCAATCGTAGTTTATGAACATAATCAGCTGTCAGCGTGTCAGCTGTCAGCCGTCAGTGATTAATAATCAGTTTTTTAGTTCCTGATTACTGTCTACTGACTGCTGAAGACTGACTGCTGTTTTTAAAATTGTTCCAAAAATCTTAAATCGCCGCTATGAAAATGCCGAATATCTTCAATGCCGTACCGCATCATGGTCAAGCGGTCAATGCCAACACCAAATGCAAAACCCGTATACTTTTTGGGGTCATACCCACCGGCTTTTAACACATTCGGATGCACCATGCCGCAACCGCCTATTTCTAACCACTCGCTCTTTCCAATTTTATATCCGGGAATGCGAATATCTGTTTCAAAACCCGGCTCCACAAACGGAAAAAAGCTTGGCCGCAGACGTACCTGAATATCTTTTTCTAAAATGCGGGAATACAGTTCGCGCAACGTGTATTTAAGATGCCCAATGGTGATGCGCTCGTCCACCACCAAACCTTCGACTTGGTAAAATGTGTGCTCGTGTTTGGCGTCTGTTGCTTCATTGCGAAAAACGCGGCCAATCACCACACTGCGCAACGCACCGGTGTTTTCTTTCATAATGCGAACTTGCATGGCCGATGTATGCGCGCGCAACAAATGCGTGGGTTTGGTGTTTTTTCCCGGTTTAATAAAAAACGTGTCTTGAATGTCGCGTGCCGGATGATTTTCGGCAAAATTCAACGAGCCGAAATTGTCATAATCCGTGACCAATTCATCGCCGTCATACACCTTAAAACCCATGGTATGGAAAATGCGTTCAATGTCGTTGCGCACAATCGTTAACGGGTGCAAATGCCCGCTATGCACTTTTTCGCCCGGCAATGTCGCATCGAGTTCAACGGTGTCGTGTTTGTTTCGGTGTAATAAACGATTCGAAACGTTCTCGAATTGTTCTTGCAATTCGGCTTTCACCTCGTTGGCTAATTTTCCGACGCGGGGACGTTCATCTTCCGCAACATTTTTGACTTCTTTCATTAAGGTGGCCAGCGCGCCTTTACGGCCCAGCATCTGATCGCGGAATTTTTGCAACTCTTCTGCGTCGGTAATCTTTTCGAGACTATCAATAAAATCTTTTCGCAGAGTGTTGAATTCTTTTTGGAAATCCATAGAGTTAGCTTGTAGATAGGGATCCGACCCTGATTACTGGTGGGTCGGATCCTGATACGAACAATTATGCTGTCTTTATTAAGAAAAACGCTTCTAAAACCGCGAGAGCTAAAATGAGAAAAATGGCGCTCCACCACTGAAACACATCCGACCCTTGCAACATAAGCGACACCACAATAAGGACAGCAAACAGCGCACCTTGCCGCACAGAAACGCCAATGAATTTAAAGGGCAATTTATGCTTCCCAACCAGCGCGCGCAAACTGAATCCGCCGAGCGTGAAGGTTCCAATGAGCGCCAAAAAAAGACTGACGTAGAACGAGATTAACGCAATGCCACCGGCGCTTTCCGGATCCATAGTAAACAAGACAACAAACCACGCCGCCCAACACAACGCCGTCCCCACCGATAATAAAATCATGTAAAGCTTAAGAGACATACTGCTATTATACAAATTTTCTGGGATTTTTTCAACCCTAAACTTACGACGCGCGGAATTCACAGATGCGGTTAAAGTCGCAGTCGCGGCAGGTGCGCTTGTCTGGTGTTGCCTTAAAATCGCTGGCGCGGATTTCTTCAATACGTTCAAGAAGGTGGTTTTTCAACGCGGCAATATCTTCGTCCTTTGGCTCAATCACAACTTTTTCGTTTTCGTTGAGGTAGTAAAAAATCAACGCATGCACTTTTTCTTTTAACACCTCTTCTGCCGCCAACGCATAAATAAACAGTTGGTCTTTTTTCACATCGCGCGCATTTTTGGGTTTGTTGCCGGTTTTGTAATCAATAATATCGACGCCGTCGCGCGTTTCGTCCACACGATCAATGGCGCCCTTCATGCGATACTCCCCAATGCGCAACGTAAATGCGCGCTCTAAATATTTGGGCACGGGAAATATGCCGTTGTGACTTTCGTACCACACTTTTAAGTACTCGCGGCCTTTGCGTTTGTAATCATCTTTTTGCGCGGCGTTTTGGTACCATTCATCGATCCAGGATTGTTCGTAAATGTCGAGAAGCTCCTCGAGGGCAACGGGGGATCCGACCTTTCGAAAGGTCGGATCCCCAAGAGGGTCGGATCCCTGAAGATTTCCAAAAATGTCGGTTTGCGTGTTGGATGCCCGTTGTTGGACTAACTGAAAAAATCGTTGCATGGTTGCGTGCAGGGTTTTTCCAAAACTGAAACTGGGTTTGCCGGGCACGGGAATTTTTAAAATATGCGCAAACCGGTATTGGTACGGACAATTTTTAAATGCCTCCAATTGCGTAAAACTAAACGTGTCCGGCAGATTGGCGGGCGAAAGCGTTTTTTCCGGCGCCGATTTTACCGTGTTTGCAAAAAACACTTTGCCGGTTGGCGCAAGGGGTTTTAATGCTTCTTGCGATACTAACCCGGCCTCGTGCAAAAATCGCGATGGCCGCTTTTTACGTAACCCCCCGTAATCATCCGCAGATGTTAAATACAATCCTTTTTTGGCGCGCGTGCAGGCAACATAAAAGAGTCGCCGCTCTTCTTGCAAATGCGCATCACCTGTTGGCACAATTTCTTTAATTAAACTTTCCGGCACTTCAATCGCGTCACGGCGCGCAACCGACGGAAAACGTTTGTCCACCATGTTCACCAAAAAAACATGCGCAAATTCCAAACCTTTCGATGCGTGAATGGTCATGATGCGCACCGTATCTGGCCCTTCGTCGATGTTAGGAAGCAGTTGACCTGTGTCGCCCGATTCCATCATTAAATCCATTTCTGCCACAAAGTTTTTTACGCTGTGATCCAGAGTGGCTTGTTCAAAATTGGCCATGCGGCGAAACAACAATTCCACATTGGCAACTTTTTCGCGCGCTTGTTTTTCGTCGGCGTGGCTTAACGTATTTAAATATTCCAAATACCCCGTGTCTTGCAACACCTCTAACGCCACTTGCGACACGCGCGTTGTTCGCGTACGAGCGGCATGCTTATCTAAAAGCGAAAGGATTTTTTGGGTTTCGGCTATCTCCTCTTTGGGCAAACCCGCTATGACGGAGGCTTCAGACAACGCCTGCCATAATGACACGCCTTTACGGTGCGCGTACTGCAACAACGAACTTTGCGACGCCGGCGAAAGATGAAAGGTTGGGAAATTGAGCACGCGGAACACGGCCCGCGATTCATGGTAATTATCTAAACACCGCAAATACGATAAAAGATCCAACACTTCGGGTTTTTGAAACAACCCGCGCGATGCCACAAATTGGTACGGAATATTAGCCCGCTCCAACACGCGAATAAAACTTTCTGCCGAATCGTTAGCGCGCACTAAAATGGCAAAATCGCTCCAGCTTATGCTTGTTGCTTGTTGCTTGTTGCTGGTAGGATTCTTAAGTTCTAAAATTTTTTCTGCAACTAATAATGCTTCGTCTTCCAAGGTCTTGGCATGCAAAAGCGCAATAACGCCGTCATCCCCCACTTGACTTTGCAACTTTTTGACCACTTTTTTATCTAACAGCTTTCCTTTTTCCGCAATTTCCTGCGCCAGCTCACCGCCATTTAATTGCGCTTCTAATCGGTACGGATTATTGTGCTGAATAAATTTATAGGCGAGATCTAAAATCTGCTGCTCGCTACGGTAATTTTTTACCAACACCACTTCGCGCGATTCCGGGTAGTCGCGTTTGAACTCCAAAATGTTACTAATGGATGCGCCACGGAATTTAAAAATACTTTGATCGTCGTCGCCGACAATCGCAATATTGTTTTTAGGCGCAGCTAACAATTTTACCAACGCGTATTGGGAATAATTTGTGTCTTGAAATTCATCGACCAAGATATACGGAAATTTGGCGCGAAGCTCTTCTAAAATTTTTGGCCGCTGCCGTAAAAGACGCAACGTGTTCATAATCAAATCGCCAAAATCCATGGCGTCGTGTTCGGCCAACAAAATTTGGTACATGGCATAGGCGCGCGCAACTTCATCGATGCGCTTAGCATCGGTCATCTCGGCCTTTTTCTCATCCGACACGGGCGATCGCAAAAGAGCGCCTTCAGACGCATCGGCGTCGAGTTGCAATTTTTGCGCATACGACACATATTGTTCCGGCGTGACGTCTTCATCTTTGACGCGCGAAAAATGCGTAATGAGCGCTTGAATAAATTTGGTGGGGTTGCCTAACGGCCGGTAATAATCCAAATCAAACTTGTCCCAATTGTTGCGTACCAAAAGCCAACTTTCGGTTTCGTTCACCAATTTAAACGTGTTGGGGTAGCCAATGTCCAACGCATGATCGTGCAAAATGCGCTCGCAAAAGGCGTGGAACGTGGACACCCATAAATCCACATAGCCATACGGCAGCAATTTGGAAACGCGATCTTCCATTTCGCCAGACGCTTTTTCGGTAAAGGTCAATGCCAAAATTTCGTCGGGCTTGGCACGTCCGGTTTCAATAAGCCAGGCAATGCGGCGGGTAATCACCGTGGTTTTGCCGGTTCCCGCGCCCGCAATAATCAAAAGCGGACCCTCTTTATGCGTCACAGCCTCCTTCTGTTCGTCGTTCAGATTTGCCAGAAGTTCATGTTCGGTCATAGAGCAATGATACCATAAAGCCCGCTTTACATCAGCAGAACACCCCTTGTACAAGATTCGACCTTGTACAGGGTTCAACCCCGTACAAGGGTTGATCCGTAAGTTATCCACAAGGTTGACTTAACGAGAGGCACTGGCCCGACACGGTGAAGCATCGGGCCAAAGTGCTCACCGGCGCTTCTCGCAAACAATGATCCGCGCCGTAACTCCAAGAACACAGACGGTGTAGTGCTCCGGGGCTATCTTCAGACTTGGGATTCTCTTTATTGCATCGACGAGCTTGCTCCATTCGCTCGTCAGAAACACGACCCGACCACCGACGGCGAGGACGCGCGCGACCTCTTTTGCTACCCCGCCGTACAGCGGCCCAAGCTCTTCCGGCGAGCCGATTTGCCGGCCGAACGGGAGATTGGTGACAACTTTTGTCACACTGTTGTCCGCCAGCGGAAGATGTCGCGCGTCCCACACGCGCACAGAGATCGGCTTGTACTTATTGCCGATGTTCGCTTTGGCCACGTCGACGGCTTCCTGCCGAATGTCGCCGCCGAGTAACTCCTTGTACCGGCCGGCTTGCGCCCGTTCGATGAGAATGGTTCCGGCCCCGCACATGGGGTCCAAAAAAAGATCATTCTCATTGATGCCAGAAAGCCACACCATGGCAAACGCGATAGTGGGCCGTAGAGACGCCGGAAGGTGCTCCAACTTGTAGGTGCGGTGACGCATGGTACGATCTGTCAGTCGCAAACCCAAGATCGCGCGACGTTCCACCATGTGGAGCCAGACCTCAAGGTTGGCGTCATCCTCAACACGAAACCAGCGTCGGTTGTATCGGGCATCAATACCCCTTTCCACGGCATTTTGCGCATCGACGCGACGGTACGCATACTCGGACGAGGATTGCGCGACCACGCGATACGTGGTTCTGCGGCCGCCCTTCTTTGCCTGCACGCGCGGGATCTGCCGATGCAGAGAAAGGCCGACATCGAAATCCTTGGCAGACCGAACCGCATCACGCAGTAGACCAAGGTCACTGCGCCTTCCAGTGAGAGTCACTTCGGCCAACAATACATACACATCCTCGGTGCTACGCAACGCCAAGAGTTCTTCCACCTTACCGCTAAAGTCGAACTGAACAATGACGTTGTTCCTCGTGCGAAGCACTTGCCGTGCATCGACGCGAAGTTTGACTTTCAATTCATGGCTTGCAACACCCTCAAGCCCAGGTAATGTTGTAAGATAGTATTTCATAGATTCCAATGTCCAAAGCTAAGCTTTGGCCAAAAAAGAACACTCTTGACCCCAGCCCCACATGCTTCAACAAGCGAAGCGTGTCGGGTAGGTTCAATCCCCCATCAGGTTGAAGCTCGTTTACTCAAAACCAAAATCGCTATAAAAGATGCCGTTGGGGTAGCTTGCAATCACATGTTGAATATAATCTAAGGTGTTTTCCGGAAGATTGTTGACGGGGAACCAGGACAAATCATCACATTTATGCGGTTCCTTATTCTGCGGCTCGCCCTCCCATGCTGTTGCGGTCAAGAAATAATCTACCCGTTGGCCGCCACGTTCTTTGTCTCGTCGATGCATAATGTGCACAACCGTTAAGTCTTCCGGCCTAAGGAGAATACCCGCCTCTTCCTCAGCTTCGCGAATCATGCAATCGTGAGGTGTTTCGTTTTCTTCTAAGTGACCAGAAACCAACCCGTACATGCCATCGCGGTAACCGGTGTTGCACCGACGTAATAATAAAATTTTCTCATCTCGGATGAGTAAAAGATACGCCGCGCACGGAATGCCAAAATATTTTTTTGCCATTTTTTGAATAGGAACACCCCTTGTACAAGACTCGCCCGCTAGCGCCTGAGCGCAAGCGATGGCGAGCGGGGTTCAACCTTGTACGGGACCGATACCGTTAAATTTCTGGCGCCTGAAAAGGCGTTTTTTTGTGTTAGTTGTG
>CAZRYK010000020.1:0-21792 GCA_964604315.1 uncultured Gammaproteobacteria bacterium | reverse complement strand
CGCAAACCTATCTACAAAATTGCCTCAAGCCTGTTCCATTTGACTAGGAATACCCGTTGGGGTGGGGTTGACAGAGTAGATTTTTTGTGCTATATTATACTGTTTTAGTGCAAAAAGAAAACGCAAGGACAGTAGGACTTTCCGTGTTTTTGCGCTCATTTTGTTTAGGAAAAACACTAGAATGAGCCTAAAAATGTGGAAGGTCGGAATGGGAAAGCACCGCGTCCGCGGTCGCTAACCTTTCGCTCTTCTGCGTCCAAGTCCACGTACCGCATAGGTATGTGGCAGGAGTTTCAATGACTCGTGCTCGTCGCTTCGAGCCGCGCGCAATCGCGGCCCCTCGCGTCCCGTTCGTGATGCTCGCGGCCGTGGCGTTCGTCGTCGCGGTGTTGCTGGCGCTCGTGGCCTCCGCCCGCGCTGCGACGCTCGACGTGCCCGGCGACTACCTCACGATCCAGGCTGGCATCGACGCGGCCGTGGACGGCGACGTCGTCCTGGTCCAACCCGGAACCTATCCGGAGAACGTCACGATCGACGTAGACATCCTCGTCACGGGCTCGGCCCCCGAGGATTCCGCGACTGTCGCGGCAACCGTCATCAACGGTTGCAGTGTGGGCCGTGTCGTGCACTTCCTCGAGGATGCGACTCTGATGGGATTCACAATCACCGGCGGCTTCGCGTTCGAGGGGGCCGCGCTGTCCACCTCTGTCGGTGACACGGTCGCCGTAAGGCACTGCGTCATCCGGGCAAACCGCGCAAGCGGACCTGGAAGCGTCATCCATCTGATCGACGCCACCGCGACGATCGAAGACTGTACCATCTCTAGCAACTCGGCGACCTATGAGGGCGGCGTGTATGCATGGGGTGGCGAGTCCTCGGTCAACATGCGGCGGTGCGTCGTTCGCGACAACACCGCGCGTGCCGGCGCGGGCGTCTACCTCGGCGGAGGATCAACAGGTGTCGTCGAAGACTGCATCTTCGCGCAAAACAGCGCAACGCGCGACGGCGGCGCGATGTACGCCCATTGGGGGAACTTGACGGTTCGGAATAGTAACATCGTAGGCAACACTGCCTACTTCGATGGCGGCGGCGTGAAGTTCTACTACACCAATGGGCTCGTCGAGGGATGCGTGTTCGCCGAGAATACGACATTCCAGACGGGTGGCGGACTCTACGCCATGGGCGACAGCGTCTCGGTCAAGGATTGCAGCTTCCTCGGAAATGCTGGCGGAAACCAAGGTGGGGCAGTAGGCTTCATGTCGTCCGTCGTGGATCTCACTGGTGTGACGATGGAGGACAACAGCGTTGCGTACTGGGGCGGTGGAATGTATGCCTATTCCTCCTCTGTGTCCGCGCGGCGATGCACCTTCAAGAACAATCAGGCGCAGTCGGCTGGGGGTATGTTGACTACGCTGGGAAGTGCCACCCTACTGGGAAACTGCATCGTCGCAGAGAACAGCGGTGGTGGCATCTGGTCGGCGTGGGAGGCCACGACCGATATCGTGAACTGTGCTGTCGTGGATAACGGCGGCCCTGGCCTGCGGGTCAGCTATGCCGCAGTGGCAAATATGGTCAACGCTGTCACCCGCGGCAACTCACCCGAGGTGATGCAGGAGTATGACGGCGTGATGAATGCCGCCTACTCTGACGTCCAGGGCGGGTGGCCAGGAGAAGGAAACATCGACGCCGACCCACTCTTCCGCTCCGTCCGCGGGTTCGACTACGTGCTCGGGTCGGGCTCGCCCTGCATCGATGCGGGCGACCCCACGATCCAGGACGGGGTCTACGACCAGCACCCCCGCTGGCCCGAGTGGTACCCGAACGGGTCCCGGTCGGACATGGGGGCCTACGGTGGCCCCGGCAACATCAAGTGGCTCACCCGCTAGTGGGATGAGCCGAGCGGCCGCATAAGGAGTGCGGTCGCCAACCCCGAGCGAGTAAGTCTGCATACCATTCGGTACGCAGCGTCGCTCGGGGTGTTTCGTTTTCTTAAGAAAAATAACTCAATGTCAAAAGCTTAGCTCTTGCCAAAACCCCGTCATGCTTTTGTTACGATCGTATTAAACACATGACGCACAGAGTTACATTAGAATAAGTGTAAATTGTGCGATCGTCCAAATCACACTTATTGAGATTTTTGAAAAGATTCAAATAAGACACAAGAGCGTAAAAACAAAAAATTGCTTCAACTATTTAATTAAAACCTCAATCCTCCCTGTCATGTCTTTTATGCGGCCGCATAAAAGACATGACACGTGTATTTTTCAATCAAATGTGGTATTATTTCCTCAACAGAACGGGCGTCCTTGTGAACTACACATGATCGCCTTTTTATGCAATTTTCACGGCTTCGCAACAAGAAGTTTGTCAACGTTACCCACATCATTCTTGCTATTATTGCGATTGCGGGATTCACGACCGCTCTTGCTATTGCGCCCGGTATTGGGATTCTTGCAAAACCTCTTCTTATGAAGAAGCCGCACAAAGACACATTGCGTCAACGGTTATATGATCTTAAACACAGCGGCTATATTCAAAAAGATCCTCGCGGATACCAACTAACAAAGAAGGGGCAAAAGAGACTTCAGAGATACGAAATAAAAACACTGGTTATTCAAAAAAAACAGCGTTGGGATAAACGTTGGCGCATCGTGCTTTTTGATATCCCCGAATCACGATCAGCCGATAGGAATGCGTTCCGTCAAGCCCTTAAAAAACTTGGTTTCTATCCCTTGCAAGAAAGTGTATTTCTTCACCCCTACCCCTGCGAGACAGAAGTTCTACTCTTATGCCGTCAACACCGTCTTCAAAGGTATATTTGTTTTCTTGAAGCGGAAAACCTTCCGGCTGTTTCTGAAAAAACTATCCGCAAAAAGTATTTTTCCTAGTGTCATGCTTTTGATGCGGCCGCATAAAAGACATGACGGGTTGAAACGCGGTGTTGTCAATAAAAAACAGAATAAGTGTAAAGTGTCCGGCCGGACACTTTACACTTATGGAAGTTATAAACCGTAAGGAATATCCCTGTTACTTCTTTTCGGCCTTTTTTAACATGCTCAAGCGAATACCGAGCCACAACAAAATTCCCAACGCTGCAGCAAGGAGACCTAAGCGCCAGTAATCACCAATGCCTTGCCAGTAGCGAATGGTTCCGGAAACCAGTAAAATCACCGAGCCGTAAATCAGCCCATAGGCCGCGGGTGGGAATGCATGAAGTTGTAGCCCCACAATAAGCGCGACAACAAAAACTCCAAGAATCACTAAGAACCCATTGCGTTGATAGATTTGATGCGCGTCTTGGTATTGGGTAATACACGCATCGCCGCGTTTGATGCTATAAGTTTGATGCGTTTTTTCATCGGTATATTGTTCAACTAACGAGGTGTCGCAAAAGCCGGGGCTTGTTTCATATGTCTGCCATGTGCCGCCAATGCCGGAACATTTATCCTTTGTGGAATAATCAAACACTGTTGCAACATCTTTGCAGAATTGATGTTGTGTGGGTTCATCGTAAAACGTGGGGATGGCCAAATGCACCAACAGATTTAACACCACAATAATACTCACGACAATCGCAAGATTGGTGAGGATCGTAGAGGAAGATCCTTTAAAAGAAAACAGTTGAGTTAATTTCATATAAAAAATTAATAATCGTCTTTAAAGTATACCACGTCCGGCTGGTTTATAAAAATTTGACAACGCGCGAAGATTTTTTTATAGTAAGAGTAATAGATAAAAGCGCAAAGTGTAGAGAGTGTCCCTACACAAGCTGGAAGAAGAAATTTTACACATTTTAAAATGTGTAGCACAGTAGACCTTCCCGGGTAGGCCCGTAAAAGCCGTAATGCTTCGTGGCAAGAGCTAAGCTCTTGCCAAAAGGGGCATGAGAATAAAAGAGGTGGTACCGTCTCTATAAAGAGGCCCTCATTTAGAAAGGGTTTTATTTTCATTGACCATTTGCCATTTTATGAACGAACTGTCCAAAGCGTACAATCCCAAAAGCGTGGAAGATAAGATGTATCAATTGTGGGAACAATCCGGCAAATTTAATCCGGACAATCTTGATGTAGCCAAAGACGCAGAAAATTATTGTATTCCGTTGCCGCCGCCTAATGCGACGGGCATGTTACATATTGGCCATGCGATGTATACGATTGAAGATATTATGATTCGGCATGCGCGGATGCAAGGAAAGCGAACGTTATGGCTACCCGGAACCGATCATGCGGCTATTGCGGTGAACGCGATTATTGAGCGACAATTGCGCGACGAGGGGCTAACGCGTGAAAAAATCGACCGCGAGGAATTTTTAAAACGCGTTTGGGCATTTATTGAAACCTCGCAAGGCCGCATTAAAGAGCAGTTGCAAAAAATGGGATTTTCGTTGGACTGGTCGCGCGAGGCCTTCACCATGGATGCCGAGCGCTCGAAAGTTGTGCAAGAGGTGTTTAAACGCATGTATGAGGATGGATTGATTTATCGCGGTATTCGCGTTATTAACTGGGATCCGGTTGCGCAATCCACCATCTCGGATGATGAAGTAGAACACAAAGAACAAGAAGCGACGCTGTACACGTTTCGCTATGCAAAAGATTTTCCCATTGCGATTTCTTCAACACGACCGGAAACGAAAGTGGGCGACACAGCGGTTGCGGTGCACCCAACAGACAAACGCTACCAAAAATATATTGGCGAAAGTTTTACGGTGGATTTTGCCGGCGCCGTCTTGCATTTACGCATTGTTGCAGACGAAAATATTGATCCAAAGTTTGGCACGGGTGCGTTAGGCGTAACACCGGCGCACAGTTTGGTGGATGCAGAAATTGCCCGCAAGAACAATTTACCGTTTGTGGCCGTGATTGGGGAAGATGGCAAAATGACCTTGGAGGCAGGGTCGTTAGTTTCGGGTATGCCTATTCACGACGCGCGTTCAAAAGTGTTGGCGTGGTTGCAAAAAAATCAGTTGTTAGAAAAGGAAGAAACCATTACGCAAAACTTGTCGGTTTCGGAACGCACAGGCGCGGCCGTGGAGCCATTGCCCAAAGAACAATGGTTTATTAATGTGAGTAAGCCGTTTGGTTTTCGGCAGTCACCGCGCAAGCCTATTGCGGGGTTAAAAGATGGCCAGCAAGTGACATTAAAAGAACTCATGCGGCATGTGGTAGAAAACGGGCAAATACAGTTTGTTCCGGAGCGTTTTGTGAAAATATATTTTCAATGGATAGATAACCTGCGCGATTGGAACATTAGCCGCCAAATATGGTTTGGGCATCAGGTGCCGGTGTGGTACAACGGCAAAGAGATTCATGTGGGCGAAAAACCGGAAGAACTGGGGTGGACGCAAGATCCGGACACGTTAGATACATGGTTTTCTAGCGGCACGTGGACGTTTTCTACATTGGGTTGGTCTAAAGAAACCGAAGATCTTCGGCGGTATCACCCAGCAACAATTTTAGAGACAGGTTACGATATTATCTTTTTCTGGGTTGCGCGCATGATTTTAATGACAACGTATACAGTAGGCGAGGTGCCGTTTAAAACCGTGTACTTGCACGGATTAGTTCGCGATAAACACGGCGCAAAGATGTCGAAGTCTAAAGGCAATGGCATTGATCCGCTAGAAATGATCGACAAATACGGAACCGATGCTCTGCGTTTGGCTTTGGTCACGGGCACAACGCCGGGCAATGACACGCGGTTGTATGAAGAAAAGATTGAGGGGTATCGCAACTTCGTCAACAAATTTTGGAACATCGCGCGGTATATTTTGTCGACGGTTGAAAATCCACGGTATGTGAAAAAAATACATCCTAAGCAGTTTACTTCCCCCATTGATTGGTGGATTGATGATCATCTGAATCATACAATAGGGTGGGTAGATGCTCTTATAAAATCACATTTCTATGGCTTGGCTATCGAAAAATTATATTATTTTACGTGGACGGATTTAGCAGATCAATATCTTGAATTTTCAAAGGTCGAGAAAGGAAAAGATGAAATTTTGACATATATATTAAGTACACTGATACGATTATGGCACCCTTATGCGCCATTTATTACCGAGCATCTTTACCAAATGCTTGAGGGGCATGGAGAGACGCTCATGACAGAGGAATGGCCAACGCATCGTGTAGGATATTCCGATGATAACGCTATAGAATGTGTTGATAAGATGCAAAAGATTATTACGGCCATTCGGAATATGCGCGCGGAATTACATATTCCCTATTCACGAGAGCTTTTGATAAGCGGGGATTTGGGTTTGGCAAAGGACATGCAGAAGATTATTGAATCGATGGGGAAAGTCAAAATGGTTGACAAGGTGAAAGGAAAAACGTTGCCCTTGCAAAAGGGATGTGAAATGCAGTTGGAAGGCGTGGTAGATTTTAAACAAGAGCGGGAGAAAACCGAAAAAGAGTTAAAGAGTGCGGAAAGCTATGTGAGGGCCATGGAAAAGAAACTCGCGAATAAAAAATTTACCGCCAATGCGCCGGAAAGTATTGTTAGTCAGGAACGCGCAAAGCTCAAAGATGCAAAAGATCGTACCAAGAGCCTTGAAGCCAAACTGAAACAATTAAAAAGTTAGCCGGCGACGCGGAAGACTTCGTCTAAAGAGGTGAGACCTTCCAAGGCTTTGAGAATGCCGTCTTGGAACATGGTCACCATGCCATTTTTCACCGCCGCAGAGTGAATATGGTATTCGGAAGGCTCGTCGGAAAGAATGATTTTTTCAATTTCCTCATTGATCATGAAAATTTCATAAATCCCCACGCGGCCTTTGTAGCCAAGATTGCCGCATGCTTCGCAACCCGCACTCGCATAAAACGTTAAATGTCCCAGATCCACTTTTTTGCGGTCTTCGGAATTTTCGGGTAACGCGCTTAACGCCTCTTTTGCGCGCGCTAATTGTTCGGCGTCGGGCGCGGTTTCTTTTTTGCATTGCGTGCAAAGCTTGCGCACCAACCGTTGGCCAATAATCGCATTCAACGCTGGCGCCAATAAAAACGGTTTAACGCCCATGGCTAAAAAGCGTGGGATGGTTCCGGACGCATCGTTGGTATGAATCGTTGAAAGAACCACATGGCCGGTTAATGCCGCTTGAATCGCGGTTTCGGCGGTTTCTAAATCGCGAATTTCGCCGACCATAATCACGTCCGGGTCTTGGCGCAAAATTGAACGCAATCCTTTGGCAAACGAATAACTGTGCGGCGATTCTTCGCGATGATGTTGGCCTTGCGGGTCCACGGTTGTTACGCTTTGCTCATGGATTTCACTTTGGGAAATGCCGGGAATTTTGTATTCAATGGGGTCTTCAAGCGTAATAATTTTATTTTCCGGCGTATGCATCTTTTTAATAAGCGCGTACAACGTGGTGGTTTTTCCGGAACCCGTGGGGCCGGTTGCAATAATCATTCCGGTCGAACGATCGGCTTCAGTGTTTAATTTTACCAAGGCTTCAGGGCGTAGTCCTAATTCTTCTAAGTTGATCATTTTGGCATTGCCGCGCAATAAACGCATCACAACACTTTCGCCATAATTGGTGGGAAGCGTTGACACGCGAAGGTTGAGTTCTTCGTTGCCCGCCTTCACCGTAATGTTTCCATCTTGCGGCACATCTTGAATGTTGAGTTTCATGCCGGCAAGTAATTTAATGCGCGCAACAATGCGTTGGAAATTTTCGAGCGGCAGTTCGCCGACTTCATGCAAAATGCCATCCAGACGCAGGCGAATCACCATGCGATTTTCTTCGGCTTCCAAATGCACATCGGACGCGTCCATGTTCACCGCGGCGCTTAAAAGAACCGCCAACGCATGCGTGACATCGGCGCCTTTCATGGCGTTGTGAATATCGTCAACGGTTTTAATGGTGTCTTGAATGCGCTGGAATTCTTCGCCCGCAACTTCTACCGCAGTTTTCACGGTTTTGATTTTCGGCACAGCGGCATACAATTTGAGCGCATGGTCCAAACTTTTGTCCGACACCAAATACCGTTTCACCTTCACGCCCTCGCTTTTTTCTAGAGTATGGGTAATCGCCATGACTCCCTCGGTTGAAGGGTTGGCGCTGGCCACACGCATGTCTACTCCGTCATGGAAAAATACCACCACGCGATTTTTGCGCGCCACCGCTTCATCGATTTTGCCTAACACCTCTGGGGCAATAGGAAAGCCGAATAACTTAATGTAGGACACACCTAACTTTTTGGCGTTTTCTAGCGCCAGTTCTTCTAAACGTTTGTCTTCAATGCCATGCATTTTTTCGTCAAACGTCGAGAGTGTGTCGGGATCGGCAACGGCGAATTTATTCGATTTTTGAGGATTGCTCATAAAAGAAGTATACCAAAAAAAAGCCCCGCATGCGAGACGATAAAAAATCAGCAGTCAGCGGACCCGCCTGCCATTTGCCTGTCATGGCGGGCAGGCAGCTGACAGTTGAATTAAATAAATATTTTGATCTTTATAACAGATGACTGACTGCTGACAGCTGTTTACTGTAATTTAATGTGAAAGAATCTTTCGCAAGCGTTGAAGTAACACAGCCTCGGCTTCTTGAAGATTCGGCGTTTGTAACGTGACGCGCGTAAAATCGTTGCTTCCTTCGGCAGAAAGATCGGCTAAATGCCGTTTAATGTCCAAGGTCTGGGGAGCGTCTAAAATCGCATGCACTTTCTCTGGCGCGTCTTGGTACACAATCATCGTGACTTTTGCTTCTGGCGCATTCACAATCAACTCGTCAATAACACCCGCAACATCGTGCCAGCTGGAATGAGATTTTTCAAAATCTTTCATGCCCAAAATCGACCACACAATACCGTATTGTTGATCGCTTTCTAAACGCGCCAACGCCCGGCCCCACAGTTTAAGCGTGTTGATGGATTTGGTTTGGTAAAGATTTTTAACAATCTCTTCACGGCGAGCGCCCGATTCAATTAAATGTGAGGCGGCCGTAAGTGTGCGCGGAGTAATGGTGTGTTTTTGGAAACTTTTGGTTTTAGAAATAATTCCGGTGAGCAACGCGGTGGCAATCATTTCGTCTAAAATATCGTCGCCGAATTTTTTCAAAAGATCGAACACGATTTCCGATGTAGATGCCGCAACCATCTCTACCAAGTTCATTTGCCCGTATTCTTCGTTGGACGCGTGGTGATCAATATTAATAATGGGACAATGGTAGAAAAATTCCGTGTTGTCTTCAAAAAGTTTTCCTAAACTGGCAAGGTCTGGGGCGTCGATGGTGATAATGAGATCGTAGACATAATCGGTTTCCGAGGTGCTAATATCGTTTTGCGTGAAACTGCCATGCCGCGGGGTAATAAAAATATTCAGCTTCTCGTCTTGAATGTCGTAGCTTAATTCCTCGACTTTGGTGGTGCGAATGTCTAGCGTGATGACAAATTTTTTCAGCGCGGTAAGAGTGGTATGGATGGTATCGCTTTTGGGCAAAAACGCATGATTGGCCGGAAGCGAAAAATCCTGGCACACGACGCGCGCCCGTTTATTTTTTTTCTCCAACGCCGAAACGAGAGCTAGGCTCGAGGCAATAGCGTCGGTTGACGGGCGGCTTGGGAGCGCAATAAGAATGTGTTGGCTCTCGTCGATAGCGTGAAAAATTTGATCGTGGATCGGCCGGCCCATAATAGAAGAAAAATCCGTTTCAGGAGTCATTAATAAGGTTTAGAGGTTGGTTAATATATCTTAGAATAAGGGTAGTGTCAAGGCAAAATGAGAGAAATTTATCGGTAGCCAGGTGGGCATACGTCGTCACACATTGGTGCCCTCCGGCGAGTGACTCCTTAATACCCACCTGACTACCGATTTTTCCATGCCGATTTTACTTGTCCAGAAAACGGGGAAATGGTAAGGTGGGCGGGATGGGAAAAACTACTGCAAAACATTTTGACTTTCGGTCGCTTGCAGACGTTGAATCGTGCGCACAACGTTGTGCTTCAGAACTTCGCAACGGCGAGACATGGTTGTTGTCCGGAAATTTAGGCAGTGGCAAGACAACGTTTGCGCAAGCCGTTGGAAGGGCATTAGGCGTGGTGGAAAATATCACAAGCCCCACGTTTGTGTTCGTGAAAATGTATGCAACAAAGCATGCGATCATTAAAAAATTAGTGCATGCGGATCTGTACCGTCTTCATGTGCGTGAAGACGTTCAGCATTTGGGGCTGGAAGAAGAAATGCAAGATGCCCGCGCCTTAGTGTGTATTGAGTGGCCGGAGCTTTTAGAACCGCCGCACGGCATCACGGTTCGCCGTTTTCATTTTTCTATTCTTTCCCCAGGTGTGCATAGTCTCACAGTTGACGCAGGGGAGCGTTCTGATTTAAAATAAGAGCAGGAGAAATTTAAATATTGTGAACACAAGAAATGTTCAATACGAACGACGACAAAAACGAAAAAAAATCCTTGTTAAAAAAAGAGGAGCCAAAAGTTGTTGGAGCGGAAAAAGAAGATAATGTGGAAACCGTGATTGGTCCGAGCGTGAAAGTGGAAGGCGAATTTATTGGCAATGGGGATGTTGTCGTTGAAGGCATGGTGGTAGGCACATTAAAAACCACGCGCGATTTACGCATCGCCGAAGGGGCTGTTGTGAATGCCGATGTCAGCGCGCGGAATATTATTGTTGCGGGGAAAATTATTGGAAACGTCAAAGTGAAAGAAATGTCGCAACTCACAAGCACAGCCCACATTACGGGCGATGTGCAAACGCAAGTTTTGCAGATTGATTCTGGAGCAGTGATGAACGGACGGTGTGTAAGTGGCTCTAAAGAAGATCGCGAAGAAGCCAAAGAAGGTATTGAGATAAAGAGAAAAGTCGTCAAAAAAGAGAAGAGCCTTTAAAATCAGAAGGGTAGAGCTCTATGTATTTTTACTTGTACGATGCCTACCTGAATCATCAGAAGTACGAGGGCACGTTAGCAAAAATTGAAAACCGGTTGATCGACCTTGGCATTAACGGCAAGGTTGAGCGTTTGAGTTTGCTTAAAAGTGTGGTGGAGCTTGTAACCGAAGGCATCAAGACCGGCGCGTTAACGGTTGTAGCGGTGGGCAACGATGACACCTTTAAAAAGGTGTTGAACGTGCTCGCTAAATACCACATTGCCATGGGGTTTATTCCTATTGGCACAACAAGCCACATGGCGCGCGTTTTAGGGATTCCGCCCGAAGAAAAAGCGTGCGATGTGCTTTCGGCGCGGTTGACCGAAAAAATCGATTTAGGCAAAGTGAATAATCATTATTTTTTTTCCGCCGTCGAAATTCCGGCAAAGCAGATGGTAAGCATTGAATTTGACGGAAAGTTTCATGTGACGCCGTTGCATTTCCGCGACACTATTACGGTTTCGAACATGGGTCCGATTTTGGGGCGCTCTGAAGCCAGTTCGCAAAATGTGCGGAACCCCAAAGACGGATTATTAGAAGTGACATTTCAGCCGTTAAAGGGTGGGGTGTTTACGCAAAAGAAGATGCTTAAGCCCAGTGTGTTTTTGGGGAAGAAATTAAACGTCACCGGCGGGGAACAAAAGATCACCATGGTTGCGGATGGCAAAACCGTGTTGCAAGGCCCGGCAACCATTGAAATCTTGCCCAAACGATTAAAACTCATTGTCGGCAAAAACCGGCTTTTTTAAGGCACGGTTGAGATATGCGTTAATTTTTTTTGATCTTTCTGCCTTGTGGCTCTGCCTCTCTCGGATACAGTGTCGCCTCACTCCAGCGGTGAGTCGCACTTCGCCCTCGGCTTTCCGGCCCTCCGACCGAAGCGTCGGAGTGACCGAGCCCGGAAAGCCTTCTGGAGCTCCTCGAGAGCCAAATCCCCAAGGCAAAAGTTTTTGAATTTTTTAACTCGAATTTTTGACGTCCGAAACCGAGCTTTGGACATAGCTATTGAATCAAATAATCTTATAATCAAGTGAGCGAGAGAAATGCCAAACCGCAGGTTTGGGTATCTCCGAGCGAGTGCAGATTTCAAGCTTTGCTTATACATTGTCTATATAAGATAATATAAGATTAGAAATTTGTGTCAAATAAGATTCTTCCAAAGCGGTGAAAACTCATTGTCGGTAAGGGACGAATATTCTAAGCTTAGAACATAAGCGCTTTGTAACTACAATCTCGACGTTTTTTATAGGTTGTTTAGATTTTAGTTAATGTATACAAAGTACAAGAGTTTGTATATTTTATGTCATACAATATATACAAACTTTTTAAGTCAAACGGGCCTTTAAATCTTTAATGTTCGAAACCGAGTTTCGAACATGGCTCTCGATAGGCGCCATTAGGCCTCCTGTCTGGTTCATCAACGAATCCACTTTTCTTTCAAGACGCTCTTCCAATCGTACTGTAAAGTTGGTAAGAGGGTAATCCAGTTCGTAGCTGTGAGTAGGAGGGCGTACTTTTTTACCAAGTGCTCCAAAACCTCGAGAGTCTTTTTAACATCATCAAACGTTGGAATTGCATCAGGTTCACGTTTATCGTTGTGCGCTAACCTTCTATCAGTATAATCCTCACAGCTACGAATGGTTTCTCTAAGGAGCTCGAGGTCCTTCGTGACTAGACGGGGGTCAATATTATCTTTTTCAGACCCCGCGAACTTATCAAAATCTCTCTCTGCAAATACGTGGGCTACGCTGCCTTCATATAATTTAACGAATCTATTTCTCGTTAAAAAATTTGGGTGTTCTGAAATATCTGTTAATAGCCGAGCGAGCGATATACTTGTGTCTTGAATTTTAACTTGTCTTCGTATACCAAGTAACACTAAGGCAGCGTAACCTTGGCCTAATAAATCAAAAAAGGCGCTAGGTTTTTGGATCGCGGGGTTACTTTTGATTATCTTTTGTGTCTCCTCAAATATATTTTGATGCAATAGTAAATAGTGAAGATCGACGCGAAGGACATCGAGCCATTTCTTCCATTTTGTAATTGTTTTTTCTACATGTTTACTCATTGTTGTACCAGACCATGACGCTGTTAAGTGATGTAAAACCAATTTTTAATTCCCCATAAAGAAACTGATTTCTTCTGTTTTCAGTGATTTTGATTTCAAATACAGTTCCTTACGGATAGCCATGATTAGGGGTTTTAGGTCATTCCCCATAATTTGATAAGAATTCTGGCCAGCCTTACTTGATTCCTGACGTCTTTCTGTTACCAGTTTATTAAACTTTAGTATTTCAACAACTACTTTGTCGGAGGCAAAAAACAGAGCGTTGTTGAGATTTTCGTGTAATTTATCGAAATCAGGTTTTTTCGATACGAATTTTGACAGTTGCTCAATAAGAGCGAAGTAGTTGTTGTTTTTTCTTTCGTGAGTTCGGATTCTTTTGTCGTAGAAATGATGCAAGAATGCAGTAATTACACCAGTGCTTATTAGTGTTGAAATGACTACTTGTACGACTGGTTGGCTGGCTAGGGTTCCTAATTGTTTGAAGAAATCAGTCATAAAAAATTGATTTTATTTCACTAAAGGGCAAGCAAGGCCGTTAGGCCGTAGCGCAGTCCGCGCCCATTGTGCAGCGAACGAAGCGATGTTGCGAAACGTTTAAGAGTATGCGAAGTTTTTTGTGTAGCGATAGTGGAACAAAAAATTTGGGAGAAGGAATTTTTCTTGCCTTAAATTATAAATGTGAAAAATTCCTGAACCGGATATGCCTTGTTATCGAATATATTAAAAAAATTCTTTTTCCTTATTATCAAATTTAATCGGGGTAAATAAATAATTTTTCGTCAGGGTAACGGTCTAATAATATGCTTTATACAAATATAAAATAAATAAAACACTGACTGCGTTTTCTATTAATAAAATAATGTTCCGCAAAGCAAATAAATTTGTTGTCCCAATAAACCTGATTGTCCGCTAAATATTTCTTTTATTGCTACGGCAACGCCTGCAAGTTGCAATAACAAGTCGATAAAGATAAATTTAATCAAGCTAATTGCAACAACAATCGTGTATATTATCGCTAAAACAAAACCAAACATCCTCCAACCTAAGGCATTCATGATAAAAGCAATTATCATGGCTAAAAGACCAAAAAAGATTATATTTTTTATTGAATCGAATAATACTTTTGTGAAAATTTGTCTAGGATTCAAATTTATTAGTTGTTTTGCGGTATCCATAGTTTTAATTATTTATTTGCCCCGATTAAATTAATTAGAAAATAGAGAAAGAATTTTTTTAATATATCCGATAATGGGCGCGGGTTATGCAATCGTTTCGAGGATCGCTGAAAGCGCGAGACGAGAAATGTTGTATAACCCGCAGTTGTGCGACGTCGCGAGCGAGAGCGAGCGATACATGAGCACAACAAGGGCAAGCAAGGCCGTCAGGCCGCAGCGCAGTCCGCGCCCATTGTGCAACGAGCGAAGCGATGTTGCACAACTCGTGGATATGCGAATTGATTGCGGATAATTAGGTGAATCGAGTAGGATACGCGCTTACTATATTATGGTTTTCGTAAATCTACAATAGTAAATAATTGGAAGCGATCAGATTGGCGTAAAGGAGTCACTCGCCGGAGGACACCAATGCGTGACGACGTACGCCAAGCTGATCGCTTACGTAAAACTGACAGCTGCCTGGCCGCCATGACAGGCAAATGGCAGGCGGGTCTGCTGATTGCTGTTTTCCCAAAACCATTGACAATTGGCTGAAAATCTTGTATTTTAGATCAGATGACAGACACGACACTACAAGCGGAACAGGAGAACAACGCGTCTCCGGATGCTATTGGCATTCCGGAGCAGATTGTAATTAAAGATTTTGCTGCGAAAATTGGGAAGCCGGTAACCGGTGTTATTGCTGAACTCATGAAAAACGGCATTATGCTTTCCATGAACGAGCGCATCGACTTTGATACCGCTTCCATTATTGCGGAAGATTTAGGTATTCCCGTCCGCAAAACCGAAAAAGTGGAGGAAGAGCACCAAGCGCAAGCCGTGGACGTGGAAAAACTCAAAGAACTGGTTTCCAAAGATAAAGCTGGTGAACGCGTAGAGCGCCCGGCGGTTGTGGTGGTTATGGGGCATGTGGATCATGGCAAAACCACGTTGTTAGATGCCATTCGCACAACCCACGTTGTGGAAGGCGAAGCGGGCGGCATTACGCAATCCATCGGCGCCTACCAAGTGGTAAAAAACAATCGCCCGATTACCTTTATTGATACGCCGGGTCATGAAGCGTTTACCGCCATGCGCTCGCGTGGCGCAAATGTTGCCGATATTGCTATTTTGGTGGTTGCGGCCGACGACGGATTAAAACCGCAAACTCATGAAGCGTTAGAAATTATTCAACGCGCAGGATTGCCCTTTGTAGTGGCAATAAATAAAATCGACAAACCTGGCGCAGACGTTCAACGCGTCAAAAAAGAATTGTCCGAAATGGGTTTGGTGCCCGAAGATTGGGGCGGCAAAACTTTGGTGAGCGAAGTTTCGGCAAAAACGCAAGTTGGCATTGACGCGCTTTTGGATTTGGTATTGCTGGCAATCGACGTGGACAAAGATCGCATTATGGCCAACCCGAACCGTGCAGCAGCCGGCACTGTCATTGAATCGCATATCGATAAAGGCGCCGGGCCTGTTACCACCGTGTTGATTCAAACCGGCACATTGCACAAAGGCGATTTGGTTTCAGTTGGTGGAGTGCATGGCAAAATTCGCATCATGAAAGATTGGAATAACGCATTATTAGAAACCGCTGTGCCATCGACCCCGGTGCAGATCTTGGGCTTAAAAGAAGCGCCGACGGTTGGCGATGTTTTGCAAGTGTTGGGCACGCACAAAGCCTTGCGCCAGACGTTAAAAGAACATAGCAAACGCGTACCACGCCGCACCACGCAATTTATTGTGCATAAAAAAGACGAGGACGAAGATGAGGAGGAAAAGAAGCACGTGCAAATGTTAAACTTGGTTTTGAAAACCGACACCCTGGGTTCGCAAGAAGCGATTGAAAACGCATTGCAAAAAATCCACCACGAAGAAGTGCAGTGGGGCATTGTGCATAAAGGTTTGGGGAACGTGAATGAAAACGATGTGCAATCTGCGTTCGACCACGAGGCGCTGTTGATTGCTTTTAATGTCGCGGCGGCAACGAGCGCCAAAGAGCTTGCGGCAGACAAAGGCGTCAAGATTTTGGAATACAAAGTGATTTACGACATCATCAATTTGGTGCGTGAGCGTTTGCAAGAAATGTTGGCGCCAGAAGTCATAGATGAGGACTTAGGAAATGTTCAAGTGTTGGCCGTATTTAAACATGGCAAAGACCATATGATTGTGGGCGGCAAGGTGATTGACGGAAAAGTCATTACGGGCGGCAAGGTGCGCATTAAGCGCAAAGGCGAAGAAATCGGCAATGGGCAAATTTCGCAGTTGCAGGCCGGAAAGCAAGATGCCAAGTTTGTTGCCAAAGGCGGGGAGTGCGGAATGAAAATCGACACGCATACTAAGGTGGAGCCTTTTGACGTTTTTGAAGTGTACCAAACCAAGCGCGTGGGCCGATTGCTGGAATAACAGCTGTCCCGCCTTCGCTTAAAGCTACGGCGAGGCAAGCAACAGACAGTAATATAAATTATGCCACGGCGAATCGCATCTTTAGGTGAGGAAGTCAAAAGTCGCTTAAGCGAGATTTTTTTGCGCGAGCTGGAACTACCCGCTGGTGTTTTGTTAACCATAACAAAAGTCAACGTCGCGCCGAATCTTATTGACGCCCGCGTGTGGGTGAGCATTTTGCCAAAAGATCAGGAAGAGAAGGTTTTCCGCATTCTCAAGAAAAAAACAAAAACGTTTCAATATCTTTTAGCGCCGTATCTTTCATCGTACCGCGTGCCAAAGTTGATTTTTCGCAACGATCAGTCCGCTTCGTACGGCGCGCATATTGATGAGATTATTGAAAAACTGCATCGGGAGGAAAACTGAAATACTTATGGATCCGGCATTCGAGGCATTTATTCAACATTTTCCCAACATTCGCCACGCATTGTTGGTGTCGCATAAAGGTCCGGACGGCGATACCACGGGCGCGAATTTGGCGTTGGCGTTGGCGTTGGAACAACAAGGCGCTACGGCCGTGTCTTTTTGCGTCGATGTCTACCCAGAAGCGTTGCGCTTTTTGCCATCGGTTCACCGTTTTGTGCATGACCCGAAAGTTTTTGACAACCCCAATGTGGACACTATTGTTGTCTTGGACTCTGGCGATCTGGAATACGCGGGCATTAGCGCGTTAATAAACAAAAATCCGGAGCGCAAACCCACACTTGTTAATATTGACCACCACATTACCAATGTGTTTTTTGGCGACATGAATATTGTGGATGCTGGGGCGGTTTCGACCACGCACGTTTTATACAATCTTCTTTCGGCTATGCAAATACCGTTAACGCCAGACATGGCCACGTGTTTATTGACCGGCATTGTCACCGACACGGGCAATTTTAGCAATCTTGCCACGACGCATGAATCCCTGCGCGTTGCGTCCGAGTTGGTAAAAAGGGGCGGGCGCATGGGAACCATACTTTCGCATACCAAACATAATAAAACGTTAAGTTCATTAAAGCTGTGGGGGCGGGTGTTTTCGCGGTTGAAGTTAAACCCTGAAACCGGCCAGGTGACGACCGTGGTGTATAAAAAAGATTATGAAGAATGTGGCGTCGATCAAGAATCCGGCGAGGGCATTTCTAATTTCTTAAATGTGCTGGGCGACGTGCATTCTATTTTGGTGTTAAAAGACATGGGCGATGGATTTATTCGCGGAAGTATGCGCACCACGCGCGAAGGGGTGGACGTGGGGAAAGTCGCGTTGCAATATGGTGGAGGCGGTCATGCTAAAGCCGCCGGGTTTCAAATAAAAGGAAAGATTAAAGAGGAAGAGAACGAATGGACGTTTGAAGTAGAGGGCTAGAGCTCACCTCAAAGGATGTGTGTATAATTCTTTACATGACTATTGACAAATATTTCTACATCGTTTAATATCTAAGCATATGGCTAATCTTGGAAAATTCACTCAACAGCAACGTGTTAAATGCAATATGACGCAGGAATATCTTGCGTCAGAGCTTGGTATTTCCCGTCCAACTTATATGCAAATTGAGCATGGCGAGCGGGAGCTTACGATTTCCGAGGCAAAAAAGCTGGCGGCTATTTTTGATATGTCCTTAGAAGATTTTCTTGCGGAAAAAGAAAGTAACTTAACCGATGTGAAAATTGTGGGCAAAAAAAAGACGATACCATCAGTCAAGGAAGAAATACGCATTAACGTTCCGCAAGAAAAGGCAGAAAAATTTGAACAGACACTTTTGTACATTCTTGCTAAAATCGGCGGCAAACCTAATATTGGTCAGACTGTTTTGTATAAATTACTCTATTTTATTGATTTTGATTACTACGAAAAATTTGAGAAACAACTTATTGGCGCAAAATATATTAAAAATCATTATGGTCCAACTCCGGTAATGTTTGCTAAACTTATTGATCGTCTCGAAGAGAAAGGGAAGGTTGAAAAAATAAAAAGTAAATTTTACAAACATGAACAAACTAAGTACCTTGTCAATCCGAACGAGGCATTGGATTTGTCTGCTTTGTCAGCGCAAGAGTTAGCTCATATTGATTGGGAAATTGATCGGCTTGGCGATTTGACCGCCACGCAAATTTCCGCGTTGTCTCATCTTGATACGCCATGGCTTGCGGCAAAAGAGAGGGAACCGCTGGAATATGAGCATGTATTTTACCGGCCGGAAGAAACTTCAGTAAGAGAGTATGAACAACTTTGATGTTACTTCTGAATTTGCAAAAGAATTCAAGCGACTTTTCAAAAAATACAGGACATTGGATGATGATTTTGAAAAGTTTAAGAAAGTTATTGACGCCACTCCAACCGGCGTTGGTAAAAATTTTGTCATTATTTATTTTTCATCAACTGTAAAAATAGTAAAAGCGCGCATGGCATGCCGTGCGCTTCGTGACCGTTCTCTTAGGATTATTTATTCCTATTTTGAGCGAGAACAGCGTATTGAGTTTATTGAGCTGTATTTCAAAGGCGACAAAGAAAACGAGGATCGCGGTAGAATAAAAGAATACCTACAACATCGTCAAAATTAATCCTACAAGTTTGCGTTTGATTACATGCCCGCCATACCCCGCTCCGACGATACGTCGGGGCAGGGTCGGGTTCATTGTGCGCCAAGCTGATCACTCTGACTGCTGACAGATGACTGCTGGTTGTGGTATAATCCCAAAGGATTCATAAAAAAAGAATATGGAGGTGCAAGGAACAACAAAACAAGATCAACGCGGCTGGCTTTATCTGTTACTGGCCATTGCTCTATGGATTCTTGTAGACATTGGCGTCGGGTATAAGTTCGATCTATCGCGATGGAGCGAGCAATTGTCCACAGCGTGGTTATTTTATTTGTTGTGGCCGTTACTTTTTTATTACCTATTCTATTTTCGGCTTTGGGACACCCCTCGCGCGCTGATTCTTGTTGCGCTCTTGTCTTATTTTATTGAAGCGGTACTCCTCAACAATTTCTACTTGTATAATCTGCCGCATCTGTTATTGTACGTTCCGGTCACCATTATTTTATACAGTTTTATTACCTTAGTGCCGTTGTGGATTGCCCGGCGCCAAACTCGCACCCATGCGGTAAAAATCCTTTTTATGGTTGTTGTTGCCGGGGTCTTTGCTCTTTTTGTCTAATGTATGGATATCCTCTTCTTTAGTCTTTCCTGCGTGATTCTTTTGGCCGGTTTTTTTGGGTTGTTTGTTCCGGCTATCCCGGGCTTGCCGCTCATGTGGGCTGGCATGTTTTTGTACGCATTGGTAACGGATTTTCAAACCGTGACAGCCGAAACCCTCATTTGGGCAGGTGTTCTCGCCTTGCTCGGCCAAATGTTGGAGTATGTTGCAAACTTCTATGGCGCAAAACGCTTTGGCGCATCCCGATGGGGGATTTTTGGACTTTTCATGGGGTTAGTTCTGGGGATCATTTTGTTTGGCCCATTTGGTGTGGTTGTCGGGCCGATTGTTGGAGCGTTTGTTGGGGAAATGTTAGGCGGCCGTAGTCAGTATCAGGCGTTGCGTTCCAGCGCAGGCGCCTTTGTAGGTTTTTTGGGCGGATTGCTCGTGCAGATGCTTATGGCTTTTGTTATGGTTGGATTGTTTTTAAGCGCGGTTTTATGATGTGTCTCGCGACCAGCTTGGCGTTCGTCGTCACACATTGGTGCCCTCCGGCGAGTGACTCCTTTACGCCAATCTGATCGCTCGCTGGCCGTCAAAATACTTTTTTATGTACTCACTTTTTATCGCACTGCGCAATCGCGCGTTTGGATTATCTTATCGCTTCGTACTGAAGCGGATTTTTTTTCGTTTGGATCCGGAATTCGTCCATGATCGTATGATTTTTGCCGGCAAATGCTTGGGTCGATTTTTTGTGACACGAAAAACAACGGCTTTGTTGTTCGGCTATCACCATCCGGCCTTAACACAAACTCTGCATGGTGTCACGTTTCCGAATCCCGTGGGCTTGTCTGCGGGTTTTGACAAAAACGCGGTGTTAACGGACATTTTGCCATCTGTGGGTTTGGGTTTTGCGGAAGTGGGTTCTATAACCGGCGAACCGTGCGCAGGTAACGCGGGTAAACATTTATGGCGATTGCCGAAATCCAAAAGCTTGGTGGTGTACTACGGTCTAAAAAACGATGGATGTGAAGCCATTGCCAATCGATTACGGGAAAAACGTTTGCGCGGCGTGGTAGGCATAAGCATTGCCAAAACCAACAACCCCGAAACCTGTGAAACCATAGCCGGTGTTGCGGATTACGCTAAAGCTTTTAAGGCGTTTTTAGACATTGGCGATTACTTCACCATCAATATCAGTTGCCCCAATGCGTATGGTGGCGAGCCCTTTACCGACCCCGAGCGTCTTGAAACTTTATTGGGCGCGTTAGACACGATTCCAACCGCCAAACCGATCTTTTTAAAATTGTCACCCGATCTTACGCCCGTGCAACGCGACGCTATTATTGACATTGCCAACACGCATCGAGTCGCGGGTTTTGTGTGCACCAATCTTACAAAAAAACGCGACAACCCAGCGATTCGCGAACGCAATCTTCCGCCGCACGGGGGATTATCGGGCCTACCGGTTCGCGATCTTTCCACGGCCATGATCCGTGAGGTTTACCAAAAAACCGGTGGCGCCAAAACCATCATCGGTTGTGGCGGGGTAATGTCAGCAAACGACGCCTATGAGAAAATTACTGCCGGGGCATCGCTCATTCAGCTGATGACGGGCATGATCTACGAAGGCCCGCAAGTGATAAGCGAAATCAACCGAGGGTTGGTAGAGCTTCTGCGTCGCGATGGGTTCAAAAATATTTCAGAAGCTGTGGGAACAGGCACAGTAGCCAGCAACCAGCCCCGACGTAACGTCGGGGACAGCTGACAGTCAGGATCCGACCTCCAGAGAGGTCGGATCCTCGGCTCATGGAGTTATCCACAAGGTTTTGAAGGAGCGTGCGTCGCGTTTTGTGAAAAAAGAAAAAAGATCTCTTACCTTAGGCGCAAAGTTTCGGTTTTGCCCATTTTTTTTCTAAACACAAGATGTTGTGGTATACTTTCGCTACAAAACACTAGATATAGTAATAAGCGGTAAGTAATAAGTAGTAAGTAAATTTAATAAATTACTTACTACTTACAGCTGATTACTTGTAGCTTCTCCTTATGAAATGCCCATCTTGCCAACATGATTTAACCAAAGTCGTGGATTCTCGCGCATTAGAGGATGGAATTG
>CAZRYK010000019.1:0-22380 GCA_964604315.1 uncultured Gammaproteobacteria bacterium | reverse complement strand
TCGCTGGAAGCGAAGACCTCTGTTCCCGACAAAGGACAGAAAGCGCAAAAAATCTATACGAGAACTGTACCCGAGAGAGCTAAATCCCCAAGGAAGAATAGGAAGCGATCAGATTGGCGTTAAGGAGTCACTCGCCGGAGGGCACCAATGTAGTGACTCCGTATACCAAGCTGATCGCTTACGTGAAACTGGCGGATGACGACTGGTTCACTTATTGACAATAACACCTTTTTTTTGGTAAGCCTATTCTATGATTCCTACCATTCTTCACTACCCCGACCCGCGTTTGCGCACCCGCAGTTCCGAGGTGCAAAGCGACAATCTTTCATCTCCAGAAATGCGCGAACTTCTTGCCCACATGGAACAAGCCATGATCCACGACGAGGGCGTCGGTATTGCCGCGCCACAAATTGGGATTTTTAAACGCGTCATTTTAATTGCGGAAAAAGACGGCGTTGTCCCCTATTTCAATCCCGAGATTCTTTCGGCATCATGGAAGAAAAATGTCGACGTGGAGGGTTGCCTCTCTGTGCCGGGTGTTTTTGGAACCGTCCGGCGTAGCGACCGTGTTCGCGTTCGCTACACGGATAGCAAGGGCCTACAACACGAGGAAGAAGCCCGCGATTTCCGAGCCCGTGTTTTTCAGCATGAAGTCGACCACTTAAACGGCATTCTGTTTATTGATAAGGTCGAAAAGATTACCCAAGGAGTTCTTGCTAACATCGAGTAACTCAAAAGATGCATACAAAAAACGCACGATTAGGATTCTGGGGCACGCCAGATTTTGCTGTTCCCGCGCTTCAACGATTGATCGACGAGGGATATTCTTTTTCCCATATTGTGACGCAACCCGATAAACCCGTTGGCCGCAAACACCTATTGACCGCGTCGCCGGTAAAGCAACTCGCGCAACAATGCCACATTCCCGTCTTCCAGCCTGCGACACTTAAAGACGACACTTTTTTTGAATGGCTGAAAAAAGAACATCTTGACTTGGTTATTGTTGTTGCGTACGGCAAAATCATTCCGGAAAAATTCTTGTCCGTGCCGCGTTTGGGTATGGTGAATATTCACGGATCATTGCTACCTCTCTTGCGAGGCGCGTCGCCGATTCAAGCGGCAATTGTGCGGGGGTTCACAAAAACCGGAATCACCATTCAAAAAGTCGCAACTCAAATGGATGAGGGCGATGTTTTTGTTCAGCAAGCTGTTCCTATCGCGGATCGGGAAACGGCTGAAACCTTGCATGACAAACTTTCACAAACCGCCGCAGATCTCTTAGCCCAAAACCTACCGGCTATTCTTTCTGGCGAACTTCGTGCCGCGCCGCAGAATCACGCGCAAGCAACATACACCAAAAAACTTTCCCGCGAGGACGGCAAAATCGACTGGAACAAAAACACTGCGTCACTCGATCACTTTATCCGCGGGATGAATCCGTGGCCTGGCGCGTGGAGCAAAGTCGCCGGCAAACGATGTCACATTCACGAAGCTTTACCCGAGAAAGGATCGCCAAATGGCAAGCCCGGCACATTTGTTGTGGACAATAAAAATCTTTTTGCTATTTGCCATGGCGGAGTGTTAAGAATTCTTTCGCTGACACTTGAAGGCGAGAAGCGTCAAAACGCGCAAGATTTTATTCATGGGCACGCATCGATGCTTGAAACTGACTGCTGACCGCTGCCTGCCCGCCATTGCCTACGGCCTCAGGCGTTGGCAGGCGGGACAGCTGAATTTACTTCCTCGACTTCGGCGTGACAAAAAAGCCTAAATACTTTCCAAGCATCAGTCGCGTTTGTGCTTCAATTGCCGGCACAGAACCAAACACAACCATGGTTATGGGAAAGAAAATCCATTGCAAAAAAATACTCGGCACTTTCCATAGCGGAAAATCTTTGGGGCGTTTCGGAAGCATGGTGTAACTTAAACTCGCCATAATAATCAATCCGATTAAAGCAATGTTCAGCAAGCGCTCTAAAATAAAGGGCAGATTTTGTGCTAACGCCGTTTCCAACACCGCATCGTCGGCGACCGCCAAAGGCAGACGTCCTAAAATGGTGATAAGAATCGGAACCGTTGCCCACGAATACATGCCTTCCAAAATGGTGAAAATATAATGAAACTTTCTTCGAAACGGAATGGTCGCATTTTCACGAAACTGCCAAACCATCCACGGGAAATGTTCCACGCCCCATGCCCATCGGCGTTGCTGTTTGTACAAATTTTTTAACCCCTCGCGCCAATTTTTGCCATCGACGGTGTCCATAGAAATAGGCATAAAAAGAGGCGTAATACTATAATCTCCGTCGTATTCAATAAGTCCCTGCAAAAAAATGCGTGAATCTTCCGTGACAATATCGTTTTGCCAGAAACCCACATCGACCAACGCTTTCCACGACATAGAGTGCGAGGAAAAGGTAAACAGCCGCTCGGGTCGCAATAACTCGGTCATGAGCCAAAAGGTGGTTCCAATGGCGGCCATGCGTTGAATCGATGGCGCGTCCCAGATGTTATTATGAAACACCGGAATAGGTTGGTAACTTGTGCGATACCGATTCGGATGGGTTAAAAAAACATGCGTCAAATAACTAAAATATTTTTGATGCACGCAGGTGTCGGAATCAAACGCCGAAACGATTAAGTAGTTCTCATCGAGTTTCTGGCTTTGAATAAACCGTTGCGCAGCCAAACCCATGAAGCGCATATTGGACCCTTTGCCCTGCAATTCACCGGGTACGCCTTCCGGGTGTAATGTCGTAAGAAGTTCATAAAAATGATGCGCATACTTTTCACGGATGCGCGCGCTGACGTTTGCGTAATGCTTCTCTTGCCGGCCCTCGCCACCCAACACCACGATCATCTTTTGCGTCGGGAAATCACTGTGAATAAGATTTTCAAACGTATGCTCAATCACTTCATAATCTTCGTTATAAAAAGGGAAGAACACCACATGCATCACACGGTCTGACTCTTTTATTTCTCCAAGTTTCGTTTTCCAGTCTTCTTTCAAGACCTTGCGCATGCGGCGATAGGACAATAGAAGATAGGTTTGCATGTACAGAATGCGGGCTAGCCAATAAAAATCAAAAAGCACAACGAACATCATCATGGGCAATGGCGCTGTAAAAGAAAAAACTACCGCCAAAATAAGCGTCGACCACGCTAAAAAACCCGGAATCATTTCTAACAGCCGATATTTGAACTTGTCGCTTAAATTGCGTGTGATGTAATCAATCATGTGCTTTTTGCTAAGGTCGCGCGCGGAACGCGATACCCCCCATAAAAAAGACAAGCCCGGCAATGGCGATCGCCGCCATCACAAAAATAATCCCTCGAAGGAAATCCTGAAATATAATCTGAATGACATCGTTTATAAGTGACTGCGCCTCTAAAGACAAATTGCCGGTTAAAAATGCCGCCTGCCTCACAAGCATCTCGCCAGAAATAAAGAAACTCACAATAAGTAATGGCAAGGAGGACGCCAAAAGCAAACTGCCAAGCCAGATGACGGCCGAGCGCAGAGATGTTGCCCCAAGTACCAAAATAAAAGCGCTTATGGCTCCAACAACGACCCAAAAAAGAGTGAGACCTTTTTGAATAATATGGTCAACCCCGCGAGCATACGAAACGCGTTCATTCATCTGTTGCGTTATCTCAACGGGAAGTTGAGATAACACCGTATCGCGCAGGGATAATTTCTGCGGAACGACCAGATGAACAAAAGATTCAATCTCGTTCATGGCCAATGACAGGCGTTCGGACCCGGGATTGCATGTAAAAGACAATTCTGCTTCCATGGACGGACACGCAGGAAAATCTTTTATTGCCATTTGCACTTGCGGCGTCACAACAGCGGAAAATTTTTCGTGTTGCAACTGAAGATCGATGATGGCGTCAAAATCCTCTATGGGCGCGTCGGAAAAAAACCATGTATAAAAAAGGCGAACGGCGCCCTCGACGGTTTCTTGCATCCACACAGATGGGAAAAGCTCTTCCATCCCCCGTTCAAGGCTCTCTTGCGGCAATGTTTGCAAATTTTTTTCTTCCAAAGCGCGCTGAATCTCAAACCCAAAAATTTTTGGCGCGCGTGCGTAAACCTGCGCCGCATTGAGCGCGTCAAGCATCATGTCGGGCTTGTGAAGCTGATAATACGCGACATGCAAAACAACGAGCGCCGGAATAAGAACCACGGTCACCAGAAAGAACGGAACGGCAACAAGCGTTCGAAACATATTAACGAATATCAAAAATTGGTCGTGCCTCGGCAACTTTTTTTGCTAAACGCAACCGTTCAAGAGAACCCGCATACAGGGTATACAGTTGCACGCCCGCGGTGACTCGCTGACCGTAACGCGCATGAATATGCACGCCTCCTAATTTTTCAAACGGCGCGCCGCATGCTCGGGCAATGTCGGTGATCGCGGTACTATCCACGCTTCGGATCACACCGTTGGTTTGCGAAAACACCCGGAACATTTTTGCGCCAACGGTTAAAGCGTCGGAATCGACTTTGGGGTTGGCGCTACCTTGCAGTTGCATGATTTTTTGCATCGTCTCTAAGGCCGCGCCGTTTTCTAATTGACGCAAGGCAACAGCCTCACCCTGGCCTTTCTTGCAAAAACCGCACATCTCTAATAACCGCCCGGCTAGGTGTAATGATTTCTTTTCCAAATCCGGTGGGCGCTTGTCTTTCTGCTGTAAAATGCGCATCACATCGCGCGCCTCAAGCGCAGGCCCCACGCCGCGTCCAACAGGCTCAAACGCTTTGGACTTGACTACCTCGGTTACTATGCCAAACTTTTTCGACAACCGCATGAATTTTTGTTCCAAATCTTTGGCGGTTTTTAAGTCCGGCACTTTTGTTGTGGGGCCATACGGCATATCGATCAACAAATATTGCACGCGTTCGGCCAATTTCTTTGCTAAAATACTTACCAACATTTTGTCGTACGGCTCGAGCGATAACGGTTTAGAAACCCGAATAATTTTATCGTCCGCCGGGGCAAAATTTAATCCCCCGCCCCAAATGAGACAGCCATTAGCTTTGGCTAAAATAGATTCCATGCGCTTAATACCGTGCGTGACTGGCGCAAGAACTTCCATGGTGTCAGCGGTGCCAGACGGTGAAGTGATAGCCCGCGAAGACGTTTTGGGAATATACAAACCTAAAGAGGCAATGATAGGAATAACAATCATGGTTGTGCGATTCCCGGGCAAGCCCCCGATAGAATGTTTATCGACAACCAACCGATTTTTTGGCTTTTGCAACATGTCGCCGGTTTCTGCGATGGCCTTCACTAAATAAATGAGCTCTTGTTCAGAGTACGGCCGCACAAAACTGGACGCCACAAAATAGGTTGTTTCCACCCGCGTCAAACGATCGCTCACAATGTCCGCAACAATAGTGCGAATCTCTTTTTCGTTCAAACGCTTCCCAAGCAATTTTTTGTTGATCGATTGAATGGCCAACGACTTCCCAACCAACTCCACGCGAACGAGTTCCCCTTTATTGGCAATGGGGTGATGTTGCCAGACTTCGGAAAAAAGACCAATTTGGCCTTCATGAACCTGTGTTGACGTAAGATTCGCAATGGTATAAATACTGGAGTGATTCCACGAAAGTTGAATTTTATCGCCGGCATGAATACCAAAATGCTCGGCATCCACACGGTGCAACATGACTTCGGCATCGTCGCCACTGGAAATTTTTAGTTTTTTGGGTTGAAGATAAAGCATAAAACCGCCATACGCATTATACCACACTTACGGCGAAATATTTACTGTTCCGGGTAGATGAGATTATTATTTTCGTCGTATAAACGGATCGCCAAAGTTGGGCAAGACTTTGCCGCGGCAACGATGTCTGCATCGATATGGGTACGCCAGGAGTCTTTAAGCACCGCGATATTTTCACCGTCAAATTCAAAAGCTTCAGGCGTGATGGCAATACAGGATCCGGCGCCAATACACAACTCGCGAACAATTTCTACCCGAGCGACTTTGGGGGTTTTTGGGGGTTCTTCGGACATAAAGAATGCATGGAGTATAAACGAGAATAAAGGAAATTTCAAGCTTTCTTCCAGTCTTTCGCGAATTGCTCTAAAGTCACTGCGTTCTTAAAAGTGTATTGCCCAACACGCATGCGTTCGAGCGCTTGAACATAACCACCGACACCCAACATTTCGCCAATGTCGCGCGCGAGCGACCGAATATACACACCCGGGCCGGTTACAACGCGAAGTTGCAAGCATGGCCATGAATACGAAAGAATCTGAATTTCTTTAATGGAGACATTGCGTAGGCCTAAAGTTACCGCCTCGCCTTTGCGCGCATGTTTATAGGCAGGTTTGCCGTGAATTTTTACTGCGCTAAATTGCGGAGGCTTTTGCTGAATATTGCCCACAAAATGTTTGACCACTGCTACAACTTCTTCTTGCGTTGGGATTTTGTGAATATCGTGTTCCGTCTTTTCGCCTTCCGCGTCATCGGTAGTACTTGTTACCCCTAGCATCACCGTTGTTTCGTATGCTTTTTCTTTTTGCACGATCTTAGAAAGCGTCCGAGTTGCCTCGCGCCCAATGGCAACCACTAAGACACCCGACGCGAGCGGGTCTAGGGTTCCGGCATGACCAATGCGTTTCTCGCCGGTAATTTTTCGCAGAGCGTTAATAATATCGTGCGACGTGGGACCAACAGGTTTATGAATAGCAAAAATGCCCATGACGCTAAACGTAATCGATTTTGCCGTGGATGCGATTTTTATACCATTCCACTTCTTTGGCCAAACCTTCTTCGGGCGTCACTTTAGGCGAATAACTCAAACGGTCATGAATCTTGGTAATATCTGCATGGGTCTTTAGCTGATCGCCGGCACGTTTGGGCAGGCGCTCGATGATAGCCTTTTTCCCCAATATCCCTTCAATAATTTCTATCCCCCGTTGCGTGGTTATTTCCACTTGTGATCCGATGTTAAAAATTTCCCCAATGCATTTGTCAAGATTATTCAGCGCCGCGACAAAGCCATCGCAAATGTCATCGATGTAAGTAAATGTGCGCGAATGATACTCGCTACCCTCGTATAACGGAAACAGCGTGTCATTCAAAATGCTTTTAATCAACCTGGGGTAAAGTTTTTCTGGCCTTTCTCGTGGCCCATAAACGGAAAAAAGCCGCAGGGAAAGGCCTGGGAAATTTTTCTCGCGCTGGTAGGATAACACCAATTGTTCCGCGGCAAGTTTTGTGACGCCGTAATAGGACGTGGGTTTGGGTGGCGTTTCTTCATTGTCTGTTGCATGCTGCCCATAAACCGATGACGTGCAAATATTCACAAAGCCTTTAAGGGTCGGGCTATTTTTGACGCTTTCCAATAAATGATGGGTGGCAACAAGATTATTATTGACATAGCGATCAAAAGGAACATGATCAGAAATTCCCGGTTGCGCCGCTAAATGGAAAATGACCTCTACGCCAGATAGCACATTGGCAAGGTCATCGGACGCTAAATTGATATACGCCATTTTGCCGCCTTTTTGTTCTACGTCCGCGGCGTTCATTTTTTTAATGTCGAGCGAATAATAATCCAACATAGCGTCAATACCAACAACCTCATGCCCCTCTGCAATAAGGCGTTCGGCCAAATGCGAACCTACAAAACCTGCCGCCCCGGTAACACAAATTTTCATAGTTTGTTTAGACAATAACACAATAAAGCATAGCAAAAAAAAGCGCCTTGTTCAAGCTTAAAACACTGCCAAAACACCCCGGGCTTTTACCCAGGGTGTTTATTGTTCACTTGTAGACCCTTGTTCCTTATGGCGTGAAGATGATCTTTTTATCGCCCTGATTCGTGTTCTCTGCAACCGTTTTGAAGATGCCGGTTATAACCTCTGGAGCCGGCGCTTGTTCGGCAATATGATTCATGGCCGGCGAGGCTGACTCTTGTGTTTTATCCGTTCCGGTCGGTGTAATGGGTGCTAGACCTTGCCCAAGATTCGTGTCTAATGCCGCATTCCATCGCACCACATTATAATTTGACCAGTTTGCGTTTGCCTCGTTAATGAACTCTTCCCACACTTCACTATCTGTATTCACAATACCAAAGTTAAGGTAACCGCAGAGATTTTCTGTATTCGTTATCTTTACGTCCGAATATTCTTGCCAACCCGGGCCGCCAATGACGTTTTTATTTTTCAGGACTTTATCACGATACGCTAAATGTGCCGTTGCGCGAGAGGGCTGATCGACAGCTTCCGGGTAATGCGCGCCATCGTCGTTAATACCGCATGTTACCCCTCCGGCAAAGGAGTGCTCTGTAATCAAAACCGGCAAACCCGTTTGCGTCGCATAATCGTTAATAAGTGTATCGGATGGAGCTACCTGCTCTACGGTTGCGTAGTGATTCATGGAAAAAATATCGCTATACGGCGCAATAGCTTGAAGATATGCAGACGAGTACATGCATTGACGGTGTTTGTCTGTCGATACCAATAAGTTGGGCATTTTGGCTTTTAATGCATTGTAGCTCACTTCATGAAATTTTCCGCCAACTATGGCGTTCCATGCGTCGTAATCATTATATGCACGCTCGGCGTCTTCACCCGCACCTTCCGGCACTTCTTCGGCAAAGCGGTCATATAGACCTGGTCCATCGTCGTACATATCGTCAAAGCTGTCGTATGCTTTGGCGTATACACGATTAAGTTCGTTTAGATCATTGTTGTACAACTCTTTGTATTTTTCTACCCATGCGGTTTTTCCCGCAGTAACACCTTCGGGTTCCAAAATTTCCCTCGCCCAAACGGCTGTGGGGTTATCTGAACCATCGGGCAACTGTAAACAGAAGTTCGTCTCGTTGCTAATGTAGGCTAATGCGAAGTACGGGTCAGAACCATATTTTGCCGCAATAGTTGTGGCTATGGCTTCCGCGTCCGCTTTATATTCATCGCTAAAAACGTCTGGGTAGTCTTTTTGTTCGAACCGTTCGGAATTTTCCGAAGACACAAACGGGGGTATAAGAGAATACGGAATCCTCTCAACCGTTGGTTTGCGCAGGCCATCAATATCGGAAGTAAAACCCACCATGTTAAATTTCAGATCATCCATGAGCTTCACGGCATCGCGTGCCCATTTTACCCTGCTACCGCTATATTTTTCTTTAAAAATATCGCTGTCATCGACGTTGCCCGTATGCACCTTATTAAGAATAGATGGCGTAAAGGAATTTCCTTCGGGCGTGCACATGGTCCAACGCACGCCGCTAGAGTGGCTCACTTGTTGCAAACTAAAGTAGCCGGTGGCTTGAGGACATTTCACGTCTTTATACCCACGATACTTGTCTAGTGAATTTGTCGCGGCAAATTCGGGATACACCGGTGTTTCCCCTCCAATGGAGCCCCGTAAGCTACTAATAAAAAAACTGCCAAGCACGACTATTGGCGAAATGGCCGCAATAACCGCGACAGCGTGCATGATTTTTACGCCCACGGCATGTTCTGCGGACGTAAAAACTCGAACATCGCTCCCTTTGCGGAGTCTAAAGTGATTCATACGATTTGTATTAAAAGGACTTTTAAAAATCATACTTTAGTATACACCCGCGGTATAAAAGTGTTAAGCCAAACGCGCCAAGATACCCACAGGTTAGAAAATTTTCAAATCGATGATCTTCTTTTTGAACGTAGAAAAAATAAACAAGGTGTAAATGCCAATAAAAACCGCAAAAAATAAACTAAAACTTATGGACATTGCGGTCAAGGTCATCCCGAGCAACAAAACGGCCATTATTGCGTTCAAACGAATAGCACTGTCCAGCTCCCCTTCCATGCGTCTTATTTTTGCTTCATCTTTCGTCTGCCATTGTCCTGCATACCGCCACACAACAGCCCAAATAAAATCTATAGCAAAGAGGGCAAGTAAATAAACAACAGCGGCCGTGTAATGAAAAGCCGCGGCAGACATAATAAAATAATCTAAAAAAATAAGTTCAATAATGCCAATGATGATATAGGTAACCGAGTTCGTTATTTCCGTTCCGAACATGTCGTAAGCAGATTTGTATATAAGCCACCAATGGATGAGCACAATGTTTGCCGCAATATAAAAAATGAAATGCGATGCGATTTTTATTTCTAGAAAGGAATCAATACCAAAAAACAACACAAGACTGAATAAAACGTCGAAGAGCAACGTTGTAAATTCCAGCTGATGTGTTTCGGTTAATTTCATTGTTTCATGCCTCCTTGTGTCGTATCTTACATTATATGAAAAGAAGATTCAATACCGCAATTTTGCAACAGCAATCATTTTTTTTAACGCTACATAATGGCTCTCTAATTCTTTTCTACAAATGTCTAGAGACAAGATGTCATGCTTTTCTTCTAATTTTTCTTCCGCGAGTTTTAGGCAATCGTTAAAATCATTATGTCTTTTTCCTAACAGATGCATAAACGCAAAAAATCCCTTTGGATGAATAAAGCGGTAACAATCGGCATTGGCGCAAATTTCTGCTTCAAGACACATAAAAGGAACATCCTTATGATGCGCCTCAACACAGTTAATCATTTTTTCTTTTTCTTGATCGCTGATAGTAAACTGTTGTAGAAACTCTTGAGCAGCTTCAACGCTCATAGCCACATGTTCAGACAATCGGTTTTCTGCCAGCGCTTGACCCAATTTTAAATCCATCAACGCAATACCCACTCTTACAATATTTTCATCGGCATGAAGTTTTTTTGCAAGCTCAATAGCCTTTTTTTCGGACATTTCAAAATGTAACAATAGTGGCGATCCATATTTTTCAATTTCCGCCAAGGCGTATTTTCTTGATTCTTGAACAATGTCCATCTTTTTACTCTTTCAGACTTTACTATTCCCACCGTAAGGCAAGGGTAGCAACTCGCTTAAAGAGGTTTTAATAATCTTTGATTTATCATCATTCGAACATAACACCACAAGATCGTTACCAGAAATATTCACAGCCTCTTGCATGACTTGACGGCAATTGCCGAGGGGTAAATGGGGTTCTTTATTCCCCCTTCTTTTTTGCCAATCACGGCCATAGCAACAATATCGCGTTTGCCCAAGCTGTTAGCCGTAATAATTGCCGATCGTTCCGCACAAATACTTGATGGTGACGACGCATTAACGAAACTTGCACCACTGACAATGGTGTTGTCTTTCGCCCGAACCGCAGCCGCCACTTTCACCTGACTGTTATAGGGATTGTACGCATTGTCTAACGCTCCTTCCGCCGCGTCGATCAATTTTTTCTCCTCTTCAGATAGTTGATTATATGTTGTTTCGATCATAAAAATAATCTTTACTACAGCTGATCATATTCATTTATTGTTGCGACGTCAAAAGAAAATATCTCATTTATGCTATACCGGGCGCAGAGTGCCGGCAAAGACTTGCCACGCAAGCAGGGATTTGGCAACGAGGCTTAAGATAAGATACATGCGCTCGCCGTACAAATAATCCTTCCATGGGCCCACTTTTTTGTATTGCAACAACATGTTGAGAGCAAACGTGTTGAAAAAAATAAAAAGTGAAAAGAAAATCCCGTACACAAATGTTGGCGCGCGCATATCGCCTTGGCCGGCATTGAACAAATACAGCGCCACGGCAACCCAGGGCACAATACCCGCCAAGCAGCCAAACACATATGCCGTCCAGTCGGTCTTTTTGGTCGTTTGATTGTGCAATTCCATCATCCAACCGAACAAAATCATCATCATGTTGAGGAAAAACATCAGCATCAATGCCACGGCGTCATACATTCCCGTAAGCATCACAATCACCACAATCATCAACGATGAACTAAACGCATACTCTATCCACCGCGCGGTGTTGATACCTTTTTTCAAGTTTGCAACATACCAATCGTGCAGGCGCGGGAGCGACACCAGAGCATGCGCTAGGGCAGACAAAAAGAAAAATCCTGCGACGAAAGGGCCAATCTGCACACGGGCGATCTCTTCCAACACAGGTTCCAACTTTCCACTCGTTGCATTAAACTCCACAAAAGCGGTGGTTATGGGCAAGGCAAAATTTGTACTTAATGCCCATACCGCCACACCTTGAACCGCATGCAGAAACGCCATGGTGATGTTCCAGGCCCGCAACCGCGCAAAAGAAATGTTTCCCATATCCTCCTTAATAAATGTTAAAGTTATGCTTATAATAGCACTTTGTGTGCAAACTTCAATTGGCTGAATTTTTTGGATGAATTTAGATGTGGCGATTCGAACTTTTTCTTTCTAAGTAATATTGGGCTTGGTAGCTTTAGCAACCGCCTCCTCAATCGCAACTTTCATAGTTATATCAATAACAGATGCTAACCCCCACTCAATACATTTCTTTGCGGTGTATAATTCATCCTCCGTTAGTCTCCTGCCGATTCGGACAATGGCTTCACTTTGCAACCCCTTAATAGTTACGGGATAAATTATCTCGTCATCTTGCTCACTATACATAATCTTTTTATTTATCTTCTTAAATACGAAAATGTAGCAACGCAAATATATTCGAAAATTCTCATTTATAATATAAATCAAATTTACGTAGCTTTCTTTTAATGTCCTTATAATCCGGGCATCCTTTTTGTACTAAATTCCAAAATCTTTTTGTATGATTAAATTCTAATAAGTGGCAAATTTCATGCACAATAATATAATCCCTGATGGCTTCGGGTAAAAAAATGATTTTGTAATTAAGATTGAGATTCCCTTTTTTAGAACAACTCCCCCATCTCGTCTTTTGATTCTTGATATTAATCTTGTTATAAACAAAATCGTATATCGCCTTATAATATTCAACCCTTGCAACAGCAATCTCCAGTGCTTTTTCTCTGTGCTTTATGTATTCATCTTTTTTGAAAAAACGCATTGCGCCTGTGTCCAAACTCTGAAAGAATCTCAATTTTTCATAGATCCAATATCGTTTTTGTATAACGAATTCTTGAATAATCCCCTGACCCACGCCCGCGGGGGTCGTCACAATGACACTGCCATCACAATACACAGCCAAACGCAATCGTTTTGCGCGGTTACTTTTTCGTATTGTATATTCAATACTTGCTTCCGGCATCATTAGAACTTTTTGATAATAATATCTACCAATCTATTTAAAAATTTCGGAAAATCGTTCACAACAAATCGGCTTTTGTAATCGCGGAGAATGAGCTGCTGTAAAGTTTGCTTAATGTCTTTTATAAACATATCTCGTTTAGAAGATTCCTGCCATCCAGCATCAAGATCATCTTCAATTCGAATGCGTAATTCTTTTACAAACTCTTTCGTATCTGTGTCGCTTCCGTCACTCATAAATTCTTGCGAAATCACATAGAGGGCATATTCTTTAAGATCAAGGCCTAAATCCTTCGCTTCCTCACCTTTCGTTTTGATGTCCTTCATCAATTCCTCATATCGGCGAATCCGCTCCGCCAGATCAATCTGATTTTGTTCAAACTCTCGCCGAATAGCAATCAGCCGCTCGCTAAACTTCTGGTACGCCGGATTTTCATCAAGATTGATCGAGATTTCTTGCTTGAGCATCTTTTCCAGATTCAGCGCCTTTTCTTCATCATCCATGCCTTTGAGGCGCTCAAGCGTATACAAGTCGTTCACACGAAGTTCGCGAAAATTCTTGGTGATTCCTTCGTAATCAATGATATTGCTTTTTTGAATCAGCTCTCTCACTTTCTCGCCATATTCTTCCAGCAGGTACCGATCATCTTTGCTTTGGAACTCTTTTAGAAATGCCAAATAAAAACTCGTCACCCATTCAAAGGGTCGTAAATATTGCTTCAAAAAAGGATCCGGAGAAAGGAATTCAAACAAGCTTTTGAGTTTTGTATATTTTTCAACAAAATATTTTTGCTTGTCTTGATTATCAATAAAAATCTTCAAACAGCGGCGAAGATTATCCATGGAGGGATCCTCGACATTGACCCCAGTAAAAATTTTCATCACGTCACTTAAAACGTCAGAAAATCTTTCCTTCACGCGCGCCATGTCAATCATTGCCGAGTCGATGACGTCCTCATCAAAATCCAGAGCGTCATACAGATTTCGCGTAATTCCGTAATAATCAATAATTTTTCCCGCTTCCTTGTTTTGATAGACGCGGTTTGTGCGCGCAATCGCTTGCAAAAGGTTATGATCCCGAAGCGATTTATCGAGGTACATCACTTGCTCAAGTGGCGCATCAAATCCGGTGAGTAACATGTCGCACACCAAAAGGAATTTTAACGAAGATTTCGGATCCTTAAATCGTTCAATAATGTGTTCCCGCTCGCGTTTGCTTGTATCGTATACCTTCAAATCATCGGTATCGCTATTAGGATCTCCGGGTGAATAGACCACCGCTGACCATTCCGACGGCACATGTTTATCAAGGAGCTTTTTATAGATCGCGACCGCTTCACGATCATACGCCACAATCTGCGCCTTAAAGCCGTTTGGCTGCACATAGAACTTGTAATGCTCCACAATGTCCCTCGCAACGGCTTCCATGCGCTTTGGGAGTTTGACGAGCGCGGCTTTCTTGCCGTATTTCTTCACAAGCTCGGTTTTTTGTTGATCGGGTAGGTCTCCGGCTATTTCCTCAAATTGCTGATCCAGTTTTTCTTCATCAATAGAAAACTTGGAAAGGCGCGCTTCATACGTCACCGGAATCGTTGCTCCGTCATCAATAGCTTGCTGAATGGAGTAATAATCAAGATAGCGCCTTCCCTCGCCCTCATAATTACGAAACGTGTTGGTGTGAGTTTTATCAACCGGCGTTCCGGTAAACCCAAAAAAGAATGCTTTCTTGAACGCATTGCGCATGTTAATCCCCGACACCCCTTCATCGCCACGATGCGCTTCATCGGAAAGAATAATCACATTCTCATTGAGGTTTTCTACCGTATTGCCAAGTTCAGAAAACTTTTGAATGGTTGTGATGAATATCCCGCACTCCGATGATTGAATCTTCTCCTCCAAATCTTTGCGGGAAGTGACGCGAATAATATTTTGCCCACCGGCGTTCGTAAATGTCTCAAATATTTGATCATCCAAATCCACGCGATCAACCAAAATAAAAACTTTCGGATTATCAAGTTGTTTATTAAATCGCAATTTCCAAGCCGTAAAGTACATGGTGAGTGTCTTGCCGGATCCTTGCGTGTGCCAAATCAGGCCTTGCCGCTTCTCTTTGGAGAGGACTCGTTCGACGATTTTATTCGTTGCTCGCATTTGTTGATAGCGAGCCATTTTCTTCACCAATTTCTCTTGTTCTTTTTCGAACAGAATAAAATTCTGGACAATGTCTAAAAAGTTTGATTTCGAGAGAAGCGAAAAAAGTGTCATCTCAAGCTCGCCACCAAGTTCTTTTTCAACCTTTTCGTCACGCCATTGTAAAAAATACTGCTTTGGCGCGCCTGTTGGGCCATAAACAATTTTTAGTCCATCGCTTGCGATGGTAAAACAGTTTGGGATAAACAATTTCCGAGCGACTTTTTCGTATCGCTTGATCTGATCAATGCCATTTTCAAAACTAACACTTTCGGAAGCCGTTGGACTTTTGGCTTCAATATCGACAAGCGGAAGGCCATTCACAAAAATCATGATATCCGGACGGATGTTTTCTGTCTCTCCCTCAAAATAGAATTGATTTGTAACAACAAAATGATTCTCTTCTGGGTTATCAAAATCCAATAATTTATAATCGTGCTTTTTTCCCGTGATGGGATTCTTGAGATTCACTCCATCTCTTAATGCTTTCAAAAACCCTTCGTTTGTATCAATCTTTTTGACTTCGTGGATGACATTCTTGACCTCGCTCTCGTTTGCCGTGGGGTTAAGAGCCGTTATGGCGCGCTCTAAAAGCAGGGCAATAATATACTCACTCTCAAGCTCACGAAGTTTTGCGAATTCCTCGGGCTTTATATATTCAAAACCGAGCGTGTCTTTAATAAACTTGATGATATGGTTTTCGATGGTGTATTGTTCGTTGAATTTCATAAACTGTGGATAACTTTGACAAAAATCCTTGAATTTGCTATATTGTCCTTACTAGGAAGAGGGTGTGGTTCGTAGCCATGACCCTCTTTCTTTTTATACTTTTTTTGCGTATTTCCATACAGAAAAGTAATTAGGGGTATTTTTTGTAAAGCCAGACTGAATTTTTCCTCTTATAGCAAGCTTTTCTCTTAAAATTTTCATAAATTCAGTCTTTCGTTCTTTGTCCTCTCCAATAAAATCATACCCGATTGCCCCAACAAAAATATCAACCAATTGCAAAAATGTTGCTGAATGAGACTCTATTCTAATGGTTCCAAAAAGAGACTCCGGTGAAGCTCCCTTTGCTTTTAACCTCTCACAAATTTTACTGCATAAGTAATTCTCATATGGATGATGATCTTCTGGCTGGCTAATTTGATCAGCAATTAGAACAAACTCTCCGTTAACAATACTTTTAATATTGCTCGTAATAAGCATCGCTGCGTTATTCAAATATCTATCCCAGTGCGACATTCCATCGGGTTTAAAATCGTTGCTTTGTCTATCAAATACAATAGCGGAAAATCTGTAATTGGACTGCTTAAAATATTTATGAAGGATGTGAATATATAAATCTTGGTTTTCTTGATTTATAGACTTAAACTTCATCTCAAAAGACCTGGATGATTTTGCCTGTTCGAGCACTTTGTCTAAGTGATTATTTTTGAAATCAGTATCGATTCTTTCCCGCATTTTTTCTTGCGACCGAGTTTTAATTTTTGAAGAAATATTTTCAAGAAAATCGAATAATTTCCCAACCTCATCGATCGGGATCATTAAGATACCGAGAACAAAAAATCTATCTTGAACATTGTTTCCACTCTCGTCCATAAAAATAAAGTATTTCTTTTTTTCTTGAATTGTAGTCATAATTTTATGGTTTAACCATATTCCCGACGTCGGCAAAATGATCGGTTCTCACACTCCCACTTAACAAATCCTGCATCAAACCTTTTTTGAGGAGGGTGAGTTTTTCTTTTAATTCTTTATTGACTGAAATCTTTTCATCAACAGCCGAGATAATACCGGCAATCTTTTTCTGCTCGGGAATTGGCAATACCGGCATTTCTACTTGCTCCAAACTCCCAACCGGAAGCTGAGGTTGAGCAGAACCAGATCCCATGCTTAAATATTTTGCTTCCATTTGCGGGCTGGAAAAATATCTATACAAAAATACTGGATCAAACTGTTGCCCATGTCTTAGGATAAGCATTCCTGAGTTAATTCGAACATTATCAAAAAGATTGCTTTCATTATAGTAGGCGACATTCCCAACAGTTCCTCTTGAGGTCAAAATAATATCTCCTCGCTCAAGTTTGCCTTTTCGCAAAGCCCCGTCTTTTTCCTCAGAAATAAAACTTCTGTTTTTAAAAACAAAACCGCTTTTACTTACATTTTTAGCACTAAGAAATAAACAGAAACCTTCTGCTGAGAAATCCTCTTGTTTTGGGTAATTGCGTCCTCTATCACCGTCAATAATTTTTATTGATGAATCCCTTATTTTTACAACCATCCACTCCTCCGGAATCTCACCGAGTCTTGATTGTTTAAACTTCGTATGCCCAATTCCGCGAGTAAAGAGTTGTTGCATCAATCCGCGTTTGAGTTTCTCTGTAGCGTCGATCACTTCCTGCGTTTTCGCAATATTCTCATCCACCGCCCCCAAAATTTCCGCAATCTTTTGCTGTTCTTTAATTGGAGGAATATTAACGCCAATCGATTGAATCAGTGGTAATCGAAGCGATTTTACTGTGCTACCGACAGATCTTTGTTCAAAATCCCTTCTATTTGCAAAAAGAAAATAATAGAGATATGTAGGATCAATTACATTTTTATCTGGAAAAATGGCATAAGCGCGTTGATGCAAGTCAAATCTACCACTATAAATACGCGGAACAAACTCAGCCCCCTCACCCGGCAAAATAATTGCTGTTTCATCAAATAAATATTTGTTGCTCCTTTTTATTTCTACCGATCTGTCAAAGAGAGGATACTCTCCGCCAACGATAGCATCTTGAGTATTGGTGTTTCCATTCGTTATAGAAGAAACCTTGCCAAGTGTTGCTTGCCTCCATCCGCTCGGAATATTCTTTTGCGCGATGTTAACTTTCATAGACAGCACTTAATAACTTCAGTTTTTTCAGAACTTCATCAAATGTATGAACTTGATTCTTTCCTAAAGATTTTCTGAATAAATCAAATGATTTTCTTTGCATTTCACTCATTGCAGAATAGCTTCCTGCGATAAGTACGCCTGTTGGATTTAGGTGATTTAGACCGTCATAATCTGCGCCTATTGTTGTTTGAAAATGCTCGATGGCTATATGAATTTGATTCTCCATTTGCACAACCCCGCCCGTTAAGTCGCCATGAATTCGGTAGAGTTCATTTCTATCGCCAGATCCCTCAACACCACGATAACATGTCCCTACTAAATTGCATGCGGGAGTCTTTACTTCTACGACAGCAAAGCTACCACTTGATCCGTTCATACAAAGGAAGTCAGTTGCCGAACCGCCAGTACCTTGTCTGCTTCTCGAATTCTTTCCACCCAAATAGGTTTCACCATTTAAATACATCACGGGAAATGCAAAGACTTGCTGAAGTATCCATGAATGATTTTGAAAAAACTGCTCCCAAAAACCTTCATCGGCATTACTTGAATTTTCTTCAAACTGCTTTATTGCATTTTCTATCCTTGCACGTCCAATAGCCAAGCCCAAGTTTTCAAATTTTTCTTTTTCTAATTTTTTAAGTTGCCTAATAACCCAATCTCGATTTTTGATTTCACCAATCTGTAAGAATAGACCGCCTGCATTCGCTTCACTCAAAGTGAAAATTCTTGTACCGAAGTGATAACCATGCTTAAACAGGAGTGTTTTGATCTCCTCCAAACTGCTAAAAAGCTTAGCTATATCTGAACCATCTAGATTTAACTCGTATCCTTCATCTTTTTTAAGAGATGACAGGGGCTTATGCTCTACATCCTCCCAAGTCTCTTTTGGAGATTTTCGTTGAAAACGAAATCCGCCGCGCAATGGATTTCCCGACGTGCTTACCCACGAAGGATAAAATAACAAACGCGTTATAGCGTTCTCTCTTAATACAATTGGCTCAATAGCCATTGATGCATTAGACGTTGATTTTGTGGTGATAGTTTCCATCCTCTTAATATTTCAAGTCTTTCAGATACCCCTCTAATCACTTCGCGGTCTTTTTCTTCTTGCCTTCCAGTAGCTTCTTTACCTCCCGATCAAAATCAGAAATGTAATCCTTGTCACGCTCTTGGCGAAATTTTTCATATTCTTCCAGCGCTTTCTTTTCTGCCTGCTTCGCGCTTACTTTTCCAGCCGAGTGCAGGAGCTTCTTTTCTGAAATAGTTAAGAATTCATCCAGTTTTTTAATCCAATCTTGCATTTTCATCAAACGGCCGCCCGTGGCTTGCAACTCCGCGAAATCAACATAAAGGGAAACAATAAGGTTTAAATCATTTATTTCCACCTCTGTTAAATAATTTTTTGCAACCAGAATATCTTCGACGGTAATATAATCACTTTTAAGGCTGGTAAGTCCCATCAAAGGCTTTTTACTATTGACTCGCTCTGTGATAATTTCAGCCGCCGTACGTCCGTGAACGGCGTAGTGCATTTTGTTTTGCACGGTGGCGAAAAATTTCTGTGTCAGCTCCGCGTCAATTTTATAATCAATACTTGTCGCGTAAATATCAGTCACTTTTTGGTAAAACATCCGCTCACTGCTCCGGATATCCCGTATCCGCTGCAACAACTCCTGAAAATAGCGCGCTCGGCCTCCGCCCTGCTTGAGTCGCTCGTCATCCATGGTGAAACCCTTAATCAAATATTCGCGCAATCTTTCCGTTGCCCATTTGCGAAACTGCGTTCCCTGATCAGAACGCACGCGATAACCAACTGCTAAAATAGTATCAAGATCATAGTGTTTGGTATCATACGTCTTGCCATCTTTGGCAGTTATTCGGAAATTCCTAATAACTGAATTTTTATTCAACTCACCGCTTGTAAATATATCCTTCAGATGTTCATTGACCGTAGGAACACTCACGTCAAAAAGATCGGCAATTAGTTTCTGCGTCAACCAAACATTCTCATTCTCAATTCTGACATGGATTTTTTGCCCATCGCCAAGTCCTTGATAAATGACAACTTGAGATTTTCTTGTATATTTTTCCATATCGTTTGTTTAATATTTCAATTCCCTCAGATACCCTTCGACCCTCTTATCAATCGCGTCGCGGTCTTTTTCAATTTCTTTCAATTCGTTCCATACGGTTTTTACGTCCACTATTTCCTCCTCATCGCCATTTTCGACATAGCGGCGAACATTGAGATTAAATTCATTTTCTTCCAGTTCCTTAACATCAACCACGCGAGCGTATTTTTCAATGTCTCGATAGCCCTCGAACGCCGACACGATTTTTTCAATGTCCTTTTTCCGTAAACGATTTTGATTTTTGCCTTCTTCAAAATCTTGTTCAGCATCAACGATCAGAATCTTATTTTTGTGATTCTCCGGCTTGTTCTTGTTGAAAATCACAATCGCCGCCGGAATGCCTGTCCCGTAAAAAAGTTTCACCGGGAGAGCGATAACTGCCTCAATAAGGTCATTTTTGATCAACTGTTCACGGATACGACCCTCTGCGCCACCGCGAAAAAGAACGCCATGCGGAAGCACGATTCCAGCGCGTCCATTTACATTCATCGACTTTACCACGTGAAGCACGAAGGCGTAGTCGGCCTTTTTAGCGGGTGGCATTTCGTAACCTACAACGCGCCCATGTTTATCGGACTTGAATATTTCGTATTCCCACTCCTTGATGGAGTAAGGAGGATTTGCGACACAGATGTCGAATGTTTTGAGCGAACCGTCGGGATTTAAAAACTTCGGATCGGCAAGCGTGTCTCCGCGCTGGATGTCGGCGCTATCGAGCCCATGAAGGAACATATTGATTTTTGCAATTGCGTAGGTGCCGATATTAATTTCTTGTCCGTAAAGATAGAGCGAACGAGCTTTCTTTTCTCCCGCTTCATCTCTAAGATAGTGATATGCCTCGAGAAGGAAGCCGCCCGAACCCACGGCCATGTCGTAGATATGGTCTTTCTCGTGCGGCTTTAAAATATTGATGATGACACGCTCAACTTCGCGTGGCGTGTAGAATTCTCCACCTTTCTTTCCTGCATCCGCCGCAAATTGCTCAATGAGATATTCGTATGCGTCCCCGAGAAGATCAGAGTTGATGTAGTTGTCACCAAAATTGTGTTGTGAAAAGTGATTGATGAGGCGCTGGAGAGTTTCGTTCGGAAATTTATCTTTGTTTGCAAAATCAAGATCGTCAAAAATCTTGTCGAGCTTCGGACTATTCGCACTCGTGAGCTTATCAAAAATTTCGTTGAGCGTTTGCCCGATGCCCTCTGCTTGCTTTTGAACAACCTCCCACCGGCAATCTTTTGGCACTTGAAATCGGTGATTGTGGTCTGCTCGCGCGACTTCTTGATCGTGATATTCCTCGAGAACTTTTTTATACTCCTCATCCCACATGTCGCTAATGCGTTTGTAGAACAGGAGTCCAAAAATATATTTCTTGTAGTCCGAGCTGTCGATTTTTCCCCGCAAAATGTCGGCGCTTCTCCAAAGGAATTGCTTGAGTTGGGTGAGATTCATTTTTCCCTCATCATCTGTTCTTGGAACCCCAAGCTCTTTTACGATGCTTTTATCGTTTGCGATACGCTCAATGTCTTCCGGTTGATACTTTCGATCTTTTCGGGGGCCTACTCGAAGAGGCGAGATGAGCCCCTTTTTCTCCCAGTTGCGAAGCGTATCTTGGTGAATCCCAAAAATGCTTGATACTTCACTGATTGAGAGCAATGTCTTACCTTTGTGATTTTTCTTCATATTGCAAAGATTAGCATAACTTCCACAGTCAGTCAAATATTACGGAATTTCATAGCTTTTCATAGCTTAAAGAAGAATGCAAGATGCAAATTCCCAGATTTAAAGAAAGCCCAATTTGTAAAAAAATGGATTTTCGAACAAATATACCCATTGCTGGGGAAGAGGGATTTCCGCCTCCCCGATGGGACATCAGGATCGTTGTCCGGGGTTGCGCTCAAACCTGCGCAGCTCGGTTTGCCGATCGCTCGCTGCACCGCCTTCAGCGGATTAGCTCGCTTCAACCCGTTCGAATCCCCATCTCAATTCATAGACAAAATACCCCAAACGGGGCATTTTGTCTATTGCTGGGGAAGAGGTGTTAGCGGGAAGTTAAAATGTCCTACTTGAAGGGGAAATAGAAATGTCCTAG
>CAZRYK010000018.1:0-22693 GCA_964604315.1 uncultured Gammaproteobacteria bacterium | reverse complement strand
AGGCCGAGTGGCCTGAAATCTATGGTGTAAAAGCACCCAAAAGGTAACGGTAACGATATGGTCTTGGTAAGAGACAAACGTAGAATTTTTTGTTATTTCAATGTTGTTTCTGGGGATAAGTGCCATTGACAACAGTTCTGTACGGACTAAAATAACTATGGGCGTCCACGAACCACGTGACGCTCTTTCACATTGGCAACATCGTTGTGCAAGAAACCCTTGCGCAATTTTTGTTGCCCCATCTTCTTTCTTCCGAGAGAGAAAAGAAAGAAGAAAGGAACCCACAACATGCGATGGATCCTCAACCTGTGTGTCATCGTCGGATTCGTTGCCACGATGGCGGCGTGCGACGGGCCACAGATGACCGCGCCGAGCGATTCTGTGCCCGAGGGCATCGGCACACTCGCAAACCCTGGAGAGGACGCGCCCAGCGGCGACGCTCCGGACATCAATCTGCGGCTCGCGGGTCCGATTCGCGAGGCCGTGAAGCTGGAGTGCTTCTACGCGCTCTCACAGCCACACACAGGTTTTTCCGGCAAGAACCTCAGCGGCAACGCTGTGAGCGACTGGAACTACCTGAACAACGACACCAACGCCTACGCCAAGATGAAGGAGAAGTACCAGGGAAACTCATCGCTCCATCCCGACTTCAACGACCCTCTCAGGTATGGTTTCAAGGACTACTCGCCGAACTACCCCGTAGGGCGCGGCGGTCAGTGTCGCTACTTCTCCGATCTGATCCTCTTCCGGAGCGGCATCGGGAAGGGCCTGCCGAGCTACCAGACCGCGATCAACGACTACTATGGTGGTAGGCGATTCACCAAGATCGCGGGCCAAGCACGGGTAGGCGACATCCTGCAGACCAAGTGGCAGAACGGTCACACGGCCGTGGTGGTCGGAATCATCAGCGGCCAGGAAGGGGTGTGGGCAAGCGCTATCGACGTGATCGACTCCAACTACGTCGGAAACGCCAACAACGAGGTCATCGGTCGGCACGTTCTGTCGGTCGGTGGGTCGGGCACCAGCAACCTCGACAACTACCTGGCGATCGACCTCGACAGGTTGTAGCGCGGCAACGTTGACGGGGCGGGACGCACTCTCTATCATAGAGAAGCGTCTCGCCCCAAAAAATTTTAAATAATTATGAACAAAAAAATTTCTTTATCTGTCATTAGTATAGCAGTGCTGGCTGTTGTCATGTTGATTATCTATCAAAACTATGGAATTCAAGTAAACAAAAATTCCTTTCAGGAATTATCAATACCCCCAGGTAAGGTTGAAGGATTTATTGAATTGCATGATAGAATTTTAACCCAATTTGATATTGAAACCGGTAAAAGCACCGACCTTACCACCGGTGTCACAGATATTTCGGAGATTATTGAGGGAAAATTCATCTATACGCGCGATAATTATGAGGAAGAGCAGAGTGAAATATGGTTGCTTAATGTTACTGGCGGAGAAAGTAAAAAACTCGTGTCTTATCATTTGGATCTTTATGACTATACGAACACGCAACGCCCCACAAGTCCGCTTTTTAATGGACAAAGTGTGACGTTTTTTCTTTCTGAACCCGATGGAAAGAATGATGTATCCGGCAAGAGTTCTATTGTAAGATTAGATTTGGAAACTTTAACAACAGAAACCCTTGTATCTTTTGATTATGCTCCACAGGTTTTTCTTCTTGATGATCGTGATGGAGATTTATTGTACGCTCAAAACGATGGATCCTTTGTCAGTCTTTTGGATCGTCATCTATTAAGCGACACTGCGCCGAAGGAATTGAAGACCGTTACAACAAAGTCGCCGGCGAATGGGTTCATCGTCTCGCCATCAAGACGCTATGTTTTAGCGCAGGGTCAAACACAAGAGTTTGCGTTGGATACAAGAGTTATAAGTGTTTATGATAGAGCAAAAGAAGAATGGGTACCTTTACCAAATAATTTCAGTGAATTTTTAAGTAAAGGATCGGTTGATGAAAGTGGTCAGAAAGTCTATAGCATGAATTGGGCTGATGACAGTGATGCACTCTATTTCGCTAGCGAGGAAGGTATTATTACTTCTTACGGTGTTGAAAGTGTAATGGCATCTCGTTTCATAAAGTGGGACATTCCGTCAGGCGCAATCGAAAAGATGAGAGATACTGCACAGATGCCAGAACTGCTAATTGCGAAAAGTGGTGAATATGAAATCATTTCTACGTTTCCAAAAGATAGAGGCCGCATCAATTATACGAAAAACAACGGAGAAACACTTTTTGAATTCGGCGGATACGATCTTCAAGAGATAAGATGGATACTACAGTAATTCCACCATTCCAGAATGTATCATATTTTTTTGTTTCGCATTTTTTGTAAAATGAGTCTTGTCTGTTTCTTTGGTAAAGAACAAGAAAAAATGCTATAATAAGCTTCACGTAAGCTTGTCATTTATGATTCACGTGCCGACGATTCGAGACATCAATATAAAAGGGCAACGCGTGTTGTTGCGTGCAGGTTTTGATATTCCACCTAAAGAATTGCCCGATGGCAGGCTTGTTCCGCGCAGCGATTTGCGTTTGCAGGCGCTGGTGCCGACCATTCGGTACTTGCTCGATCAGCAATGTTCGATAGTTTTCCTGACGTGGGTCAAGCGGCCGGATGGTAAAAGTGAAGAACGGTTGCGCACCAAACCCCATGCCGATCGGTTAAGCGAGATCTTAGGCAAACCCGTGACAGCTTTACCTTTTATTACCGGCCCGGAAGTTCGCGCGCTTTTACAAAAAATGCAACCCGGCGACATGGCGATGTTGGAAAACGTCCGTTTTGACCCGCGCGAAATCCCCACCAACGAAGAATTTTCCCAAGAGCTTAGCCGTCTCTGTGATACCGTTGTTATTGATTGTTTTAGCGCGATTCACCGCAATGAATCTTCGGTAACGGGTTTAATTCGCTATGCAAAAAATGTGGCGCTAGGTTTTAATCTTTTGCAAGAACTCGAAGCGTTGGATCGTGTCCGCAACAATGTTCAAAAACCCTTTACGCTGATTTTTGGCGGCGTAAAAATTTCGGACAAAATCGCCACCATGGAAAGTCTTATTGAAAAGGCCGACAACGTGCTCATTGGCGGCGCCATGGCCAATCTTTTTTTGAAAGCCGAAGGTGTTCCGGTGGGAGCTTCAATGTTAGAAAGTTCAGCCGTTGTCACGGAACAGTCAAACGAAAACACCCCCGAGGTTTTGGCAAAAAAGATTCTACGCGCGTATAAACATAAAATCGTCATTCCACACGACGCCATGGTTTCCAAAAACCGTGACGATCAAAACCCGCGCATCGTCGATTTTTCCCTGGACACAGTCGGCGACGATGAAATGATTTTAGATATTGGCCCAAAAACCATCCGATCGTTTACCGAAAAGTTAGCCGGTAGTAAAACCCTTTTTTGGAACGGCGCTCTGGGGCTTTTTGAAAAACCCGCCTTTGAAAACGGAACCAAAAAAACGGCAGAGGCTGTTGCTGAAAGCGGTGCAGTATCTATCTTGGCAGGCGGTGACACCACGGCTTTTGTGGAGCAATTTAACATGCTCGATCGGTTTACGCATTTATCCAACGGCGGGGGAGCTTCTCTTACCTATTTATCTGGCAAAAAACTTCCCGGCCTTCAAGCCTTAGAAGACCGTTTTAAATCGTAAGAAACATTGTATGAAAAAAAAGATTCGAAGTATTGTGGCGCATGAAATTTTAGATTCCCGCGGCAATCCCACGGTGCATGTGCGTGTCGAAACCGATGCGGGTATTATTGCGGAAGCGGCAGTTCCGTCGGGCGCCTCCACCGGCATGCATGAAGCGCTGGAGCTTCGCGACGCCGATGCCTCGCGGTACAATGGTTTGGGTGTCTTAAAAGCGTGCGAAAACGTGAACACCATTTTAGCCAAAGATTTAAAAGGCGCCGATGTTACAGACCAAATTGCCATCGACAAACGCATGCGAGACATTGACGGCACGGAAAACAAATCGTCTTTGGGCGCAAATGCGATTCTCGGCGTTAGTTTAGCTGTTGCTCAAGCCGGAGCCGTCACCACCAACCGTTATTTATATGAATACATCCGCGCAAGTTACGGTTTAAAATTCCGCGACTTCCACATGCCCAAAGCCATGATCAACCTTATTAACGGCGGCAAGCATGCGGACAATAAATTATCTTTGCAAGAATTTATGGTTGTTCCGCAAAAAGATTCCATGAAAGAAAGTGTGCGCGCGGGTTCGGAAATCTTTTTCCAACTGCGGCGCTTATTAAAAAAAAGCGGGCTGTCATCGCTGGTGGGTGATGAAGGCGGGTGCGCCCCTTTACTTTCCAGCAACGAAGAATCTTTTGAACTCTTGGTCAATGCCATTGAACGCGCCGGCTATATTCCCGGGCAAGACGTGAGTTTAGCCGTCGATGTTGCGGCATCAACATTTTACGACAAAGAGAAAAAGATCTACCACTTGGAGCTGGAAAATAAAGATTTAGATTATAAAGGCATGACGGAACTCTACCGCCGATGGATCAAAAGTTACCCCATCATTTCCATTGAAGACGGTTTGGCCGAAGACGATTGGGAAGGGTGGGGGCATTTATACCGCGAGCTAGGGCAAGACATTTTAATTGTGGGCGACGATTTATTTGTTACCAACATTGAACGGCTAAAACAAGGGATCGATTCCAAAGTCGCGAATGCCACCATTATTAAACCCAACCAAATCGGAACGCTCACCGAAACTATCGATGCCATCAATCTTGCGCAAATGAATGGCTATGACATTATTGTGTCCAACCGCTCCGGCGAAACCACAGACACGACCATTGCCGATCTTTCGTTGGCCGTGAACGCCGAATACATTAAAACCGGTTCCATTACTCGCGGCGAGCGCACGGCAAAATACAATCGGCTATTATTAGTGGAAGAGAATATTAGCTAGTAGGGTCTATGTTCCGGAAATTTAAAACTCAAAACCTACAAGCTACCTCCTGCCAGCTACAAGCTAAACGCGCTCCGTTTCTCTTGGTTATTCTCGACGGATGGGGGTATGCGCCAGCATCACGCGGGAATGCCGTGAGTTTAGCAAAGACGCCGAATTTAAACATGCTTTCAAAAAAGTATGCTTCCACACTTTTGCAAGCGTCTGGTGTGCATGTGGGTTTGCCCAAAGGTCAACACGGAAACTCTGAAGCCGGGCATTTAAACTTGGGCGCTGGGCGAATCGTTTTGCAGGACGCCAGCACTATTTCGCAAAGCATTGCCGATGGCACGTTTTTTAAAAATTCCGCGTTCTTGGCCGCCTTGCATCATGTAAAAAAACATCATTCCACTTTGCATTTGGTGGGGCTTTTAACCGGACACCACAGTGGGCACGCCATTCCGGAGCATTTGTTTAGTTTGCTCAAACTGGCCTCGCAACACGGCGTCAAAGATGTGGTCTTGCATCTTTTTACCGACGGTCGCGACACGCCTCTTCGCCGAGCTACGGCGCTATTGGGGCAACTCGAAGCGGTCATGGATCGTTATGGCGTGGGGTGTATTGGAACCGTCATGGGGCGTTTTTACATGGATCGCGCCAAGCGATGGGATAGAACAATCATTGCGTATCATGCCATGGTTATGGGGGCTGAAACAACCGCGGCGGAAGCTTCGGCCGCAGTCAAAGCCGCTTATGAACAAGGCAAGACCGATGAATTTATAGAGCCCACATCCATCACTTGCAAAAAGAAGCACCGCCATACTATCAACAACAATGATTCGGTTATATGTTTTAATTTACGTTCCGACCGCGCGCGGCAGTTGACTAAACCGTTTGTGCAAAAAGATTTTTGCGAGCGCAATCATTTAAAAAACTGTTTACAAAAACGTCTGCACAATCTTACCTATGTCGCCATGACCGATTTTGGCCCAGATTTAGATTCCATCTTAACCGCCTTTCCGTCTCGCGATGTGCAAGAAACGTTGCCAATGGCATTGGCCGACTTTCACCAACTGTATATTTCGGAATCGGAAAAATATGCCCACACCACGTATTTTTTTAATGGCGGGTATCAAGACCCGGTTGCTGGGGAAGAACGTATTCAGATTGTGTCACGGCGGGTAAAAAGTTTTGAAGAAAAACCCGAGATGTCGGCAAAAGGCATTACTAAAGCCGTGGTGAAGGCGTTGCGCAAAGGCAGTTACGATTTTATTTGCGTCAATTACGCGAACATGGATATGGTTGGGCACACGGGCAATTTGGTGGCAACGATCCGCGCCGTGGAAGTTGTTGACACGCAAATAGGAAATTTATTCGAGGGCGTGAAGAAAAAAAATGGCATGATGGCAATTGTCGGTGATCATGGCAATGCCGAAAAAATGTTAGAAGGCCCGAACCGATTACCGCATAGTCACCACACTAGTAATCCCGTGCCGTTTATTCTTGTGACGTCCAAAGGCAAGCGATTAGCGTTGCGGAAAAAAGGCGTGTTGGGAAACGTCGCCCCCACTATTTTAGACATGTTGGCACACCCTGCTCCTAAAGTGATGCTACCAAGTCTCCTCATTCATAAAAAACCGCAATGACAAAACCCAAAGTTGTTGGCCCTGTCGTTTTAGCTATTTTAGACGGATTTGGTATTGCGTCGGAATCGTATGGCAACGCCGTAACGTTAGCGTCAACTCATTTTTTAGACAGTGCGTACCAAAAATACCCGGTGTTGTCTTTGCAAGCGTCCGGCGAGGTCGTAGGTTTGCCGTGGGGCGAAATGGGTAATTCCGAAGTAGGGCATTTAAGTTTAGGCTCGGGCATGATTCTTTACCAAACCCTGCCGCGAATCACGCGGGCGATTGCCAGCCGCACATTTTTTGAAAATCAAGCATTTGAAAAAGCGTTCGAGCATGCACAAACCCACCATTCCACCATGCATCTTATAGGATTAGCCAGTGATGGCGGAGTTCATAGCATGTTAGATCACACTTTGGCATTATTGGAATATTGTGCGCAGAAAAAATTCACGCGCGTGGTTGTGCATACCATTCTTGACGGCCGTGACACGCCGCGAAGTTCTGCCGAGCGTTACGTTCAACGCCTGCAAGAAAAAATGAAAGAACTGCAAGTTGGGAAAATCGCCACATTAAGCGGCCGCTTTTACGCCATGGATCGCGATAATCGATGGGATCGCATCGAAAAAGCGTACCGTGCTATGGTGTTGGGAGAGTCAGACGCCAAAACCAGCGATCCGATTTCAGCGATTGAAGCAAGTTACGAAAAAAATATTTTTGATGAAGAATGTGTTCCCACCGTGTTGTGCGATGCCCAAGGCGCGCCGCTTGCAACCATTCAATCCCACGATGCGGTCATTTTAACAAACTTCCGGCCAGACCGTATGCGTCAGTTGACCGAAAGTTTAACCGTGCCGTCGTTTGCCAAATTCCCATTGCCAAGAAAACTCGAAGATCTTTTTGTGGTCAGCATGGTGGAATACGACAAACATTTGCCGGTGAATGCTGTTGCCTTTCCTCCGGTGAACGTTGAAAATCCATTGGCAAAGATATTGTCGGATCACGGTATGCAACAGTTGCATATTGCGGAAACCGAAAAGTATCCGCATGTCACGTATTTTTTTAACGGCGGTCGTGAAGACGCGTTTGCCGGTGAACAACGCGTGTTGATTCCATCGGCGCAAGTCGCCAGTTACGATGAAAAACCCAGCATGAGCGCGGTAGAAATTCGTGATCGTATGACCGATGAATTGCGTCGGGGTGTGGTGCAGTTCGTTGTTGTCAATTTTGCCAATGCCGATATGGTGGGGCATACGGGTAATTTGCCAGCGACCATTAAAGCCATCGAGGTTTTGGACGAGGTGTTAAAAACCATTGCCGACGTGGTGTTAGAATTAGATGGCGTTTTGCTTATTACCGCGGATCATGGAAACGCCGAAGAGTTGTTGCAATCCCGCACCGGTGATGTCAGTAAAGAACATACTACCAATCCTGTTCCCATATATTTTATTGGCAAGTTGTGGGAAAACATTCGCCGCAACCCTTCCGATCTCTCGCACATCACGCCGGCGGGTATTTTGGCAGACGTGGCCCCGACGATTTTGGAAATTTTCGATCTGCCGGTTCCAAAAACCATGACCGGCCGCTCGCTACTTTCTCTGATAGAGGGGTAAAGTAAGGGATAAGGAATAAGGTTTAAGGGTTAAGAAATTTTTTTACTTATCCCTTAGCGCTTATCCCTTAACCCTTACATTTTAGGTTTTTTTCTGTTATAATAAGTTCCCATGGCCTATCGAAGAAAGACGGGGTTGCAACGTTCAACAAGCCCACAAAAAAGAAAAATAATGCCGAAAAAAAAGCTGGCGCACACTACGCATGGGGCAATTTGCGTTATTGTCAGTTCCGATAGCCAATTGCGCTGTACGATTGTAGACGAGGTGACGCTTAAACCCATAAAAAGCGGAAGGGTAGAAGGCATCGGAAAAAAACATGCCACGGTAACAGCAGAACTTGGCCAGAAACCGATTGTTAAAAATATCTCTAGCCATGTCGATGCTTTGCACACCTTGTTGGTGCTTTGGCTTGAAGACGATCACCAAATATTAAAACGCATCAAGCGCGTGGGGCATAAAATCACGCACGGCGGGGAAGAATTTACAAAACCCGCGGTTTTCGATAAAAAAGTTTTTGCGTATTTATGGAAGTACAAAGACCATGCGCCTTTTCACAATCCCGGGAATTTGCTGGGCGTCGAGGCCGCCGTGGGGTTGTTAACCGGTATCCCGCATGTTGCGGTTTTTGACACCATGCTTTTTTCGTCTTTCCCGAGCTTTCAGTATTTGTATGTATTGCCGTATGATTTTTACGAAAAGTACGGCATCCGGCGGTATGCATTTAACGGTCTTGCGCACGAAGCCGCATTGGATGCGTACGCTTCCAAGGCACGAACTTCATGGAAAAAACAGAATGTCATTTCTTGCGTTCTGTCCGAGCCGTCGTCGGTTGCATGTTTTACCAAGGGCGAACCCAAAGACGCGACTATGTATTTTTCACCGTTGGGCGAGCAAGCGGTTGTCTCACGTTTTGCGGAAACCGACCCTATGGTGATTTTAGCGATCATTCAAGATTTAGGCATGGACGCGCGGCAATTGGCCGAACTTTTGCAAAATCGCGCTGGTGTTACGGCGCGCGATGCTTCGTTTAATGTTTCAAAGATCACCAAACTTTTGACAGGAAAAGAAAAAACGCGCAAAAGACGCGAGCAAGCGGCGCGCGAGGCGTTAGATATGTATGTCTTTGATGTTCAACGGAATGTTGCGGCGTGCGCGGGTTTGTTGGGACACGTCGATGCCGTGGTTTTTTCTGGAACCATTACGGCAGAAAATCCCGCCATTCCCAACGCGGTTTGTGCGGGCGTTCCAGGAATTGCGAACGCAAAAAAGATCCTTGTCGAGGCGTCTGAAGTCCAGACAATCGCGCGCTACACGCGAGACATTCATTAAATTTTTAATTCGTTTATGAAAAAAAAGCACATTTATGCAGCCGGCGCTGTCATTGTGAATCCCGAAGGAGAAATGTTGATTTTGCATAAAGTGCAACAACCCCCGTTTTGGGAATTTTTTAAAGGCTCGCAAGAAAAAGATGAATCTGCGCAAGACATTTTGCGTCGCGAGATTCAGGAAGAAACGCAAATCACATCTTACGAAATCCTGCCCGGATTTCATGAAACCGTGCATTATGATTTTCATGCGCATGATGGGCATATTTTCCGCACCGTGGATTATTATTTAATCCGCACGTCGCAAGAGCCGGTGATTTCTCACGAGCATACAGCATTCCGCTGGGTGACACTCGCAGAAGCTCTACAACTTTTTACGCATAAGAATTTTAAAGACCTCGCTAAAAAAGCGACAGAATTTCTGAAGCAGGGAACATCATGAATAAAAAATGGATTGTTGCTGAAAAATTACGCGAGGAGGACCGCAAAAAATTTCCCGAACTGCCGGAAACGGTTGTGCAATTATTGTTTAATCGCGGTTTAAAAACTCAAGAAGCAATTGATGAGTTTTTGAATCCGGATTATAGCCAAGACATTCACGATCCGTTTTTGTTTCGTGACATGCATAAAGTGGTTGATCGGCTTACGGGAGCAATTGCCAAGGGTGAAAAAATCGTGGTGCATGGCGATTACGATGCAGACGGCGTTTCGGCGTCGGTTATTTTGCATCAGACCTTGCGCGATTTGGGCGCCAACGTCGATGTGTTTTTGCCGCATCGCGATAAAGAAGGCTATGGTTTGCATACCAAAACCGTGGATGCGTTACATGAACAAGGAGTCAAGATTATTATTACGGCGGACTGTGGCATTTCCAACAAACCCGAAATCGATCATGCGGCAGATTACGGAATCGACGTCATTGTGACGGACCACCATACCCAACCGTTAAAACTTCCCGATCGCGCGTTTGCAACGTTGCACCCTTCTGTTGCCGGCGAAACCTATCCGTTCAAATTTTTGGCTGGCGGGGGAGTTGCATGGAAGCTTTGCCATGCGTTGGTCATCGCCGATGCGGGCAAGCATTGTGCAGAAGGTTACGAAAAGTGGTTATTAGATATGGCGGCGATAAGCACAGTTGCCGATATGGTCCCGCTGTTGGGTGAGAATCGCACCATACTAAAATACGGTTTGGTGGTGCTTAAAAAAACGCGGCGGCCGGGCTTGCGAGCGTTAATGACCAATGCGCGCGTTGACTTACAAAAAGTTTCTGCGGACACTATCGGTTTCCAAATTGGCCCGCGCATTAATGCCGAGGGGCGGTTGAATCATTCCAGCGCAGCGTTTCAGTTATTGATTGAAAACGATCCGGCCCGCGCAAGCGAACTTGCCGCGAATGTCGAAATCACGAATGTCAGCCGCAGACAATCCACCGATGTCATTGCGCGGGAGGTGGAAGAGCAACTCGCTCCGCAGAATGAAAAAGAATATGTCTTGATTGCCAAAGGCGAAACCTGGCCCAGCGGGTTAACCGGTTTGGTGAGCGGAAAATACACCTCGCAATACTACAAACCCGTAATTATGATTACCAAACGCGGGGAAGAATATGTGGGCTCGGGCAGAAGCATTCCAGAGTTCAATTTAATCGAATCCCTACAATCGTTGGGCGAGTATTTAGAAAAATACGGTGGGCATCCGCAAGCCGCCGGGTTTACCATTAAGCGCGGTAAGGAAGAAGCATTTTTTGCGGCGTTGCGAGAAAAGGCGAAAGAAAAACTTGCCGGCCAAGAGTTATGTCCGCAATTAACCTTAGATGGTAACTTGCAACTTTCAGAGATTGATTGGAATCTTTTCGATATCTTAAGTCTGTTTGCGCCACATGGCCAAAAAAACCCTGCGCCGATTTTTGCGAGTTTCGGAGTCCGGGTGGCAGGCTTGCGCACCGTGGGGAAAGCGAATCAGCATTTGAAGCTAGAGCTTCAGCAGGACGAGGGTAAAGTGTGGCCGGCTATTGCGTTTTCGAATGGCTACCATGCGAAGACCTTGAAAATCGGGGATTTGATTGATATGGCTTTTGAAGTAACGGTGAACGAATGGAACGGCAACCGCGAATTGCAATTAAAAGTTTTGGATATACATTATCGGCAATCACCTTGACGTACGGAGTCACACATTGGTGTCCTCCGGCGAGTGACTCCTTAACGTCAAGCTGATTGCCTCTTGTCCCTTAAACCTTATCCCTTACCACATTTCTTACTACTTATGCTTCATCTTATTCTCTATGCCGATGGGGGGTCGCGGGGGAACCCGGGGCCCGGGGCATCCGGCGCTGTGCTTTATGATGCCGAGAAAAACATTGTGGGTCGGTATCAAAAGTTTTTAGGGCATACCACCAATAATCAGGCAGAATACGAAGCCGTGATTTTAGGCATGCAAAAAGCGTATGAACTTAAAGCCGATGAGTTAGAAATTTATATGGATAGTCAATTGGTAGTGAAGCAATTAAAGCAGGAATTTCGGATTAAAGATAAAAAGTTACAGCTGTTGTTTATGAAAGCGTGGAATGCGATGCAGAAGTTTAAGAAGGTGACGATTGAACACATTCCTCGCGCACAAAACAAAGAAGCCGACAAATTGGTGAATATTGCGCTTGATAGACAGCAGCTGACTGCTGGTTACTGACAGCTGTCAGCTGGTTTTAGTATTCCAAACCCCCGCTCCGACGTGCGTCGAAGCGGGGTGTTACGATCCGAACAGGATCGCCGCGAGTTGCGGCGCGTCTTGGCGGATCCGTGAAAGTGGCATGTGGAAGCCGTATTTCACGACCCCTCCTCCTTTGCGGATGAGGTCAGTGAAGTCGACTATCCACATGCTTGGGCTGCCGTCCTGCCGGATCGACAGCCGTGTGTCGCCATCTTTCCTTGCCAGAAAGATGGCTTGTTCAATCCACCTCGCCTTGGCGACGTACAGCTCCCGAAGGAGCCGCTTATCGCCACCAGAATCGCGAACTACTCTTGCCAGTGAGTTCGCGATATAGGCGAGATCGACGTATTGCCGGAGGGCAAGATCCGGCGAGACGTCAAGAACAGAAACGTCTCTTGCGAGCGCCTCAAGCTCGCGAGAGGAAAGATGTCCAAAGAGGCCGCGTGTCACCCCGGCCGCCAGCGCGGCCAAGTGCTCGGGGTGCCGCGGAAGGTGACGCCAGTCGCCGATCGTTCCGCGCAGACGACGGAAGTCGGCGACTGTTGCGATCGTCCTCTCATGGAGGCGCGAACGCGGGCTTCTTCTGGAAGCCATACGCACCTCCTTTCTGGAGTTGGCCACAAGTTATCACTGTTCGGGTTTTTTGTAAAGCATAGCCAAAAAAACCAAAGCCGTGTTAAAATAGAGACATGAAAAAGTACTTGTGGGCTTTTAAAATGAGCTTTGCGCACATGACAACCTACCGCCTGAATTTTTTTATTGGTCGGTTGCGGAATGTCATTATCTTTTTGCTTTTCTATTTTGTGTGGTTAACCTTGACGCGAGACAGTGGCCGATTTGCCGGTTTTACAACGGAAGAACTCACAACGTATGTGGTTTTGGTCACGCTCATGCGCCCGTTAATCTTTGGCGATCAGTCGCGCCGTATTGCCATGGACATCAACGATGGATCGTTTTCGCAATATTTAATCAAGCCGGTTAACCATTTTGTGTTTTTCTATTTCCGCGAACTCGCCGAACGAAGCCTGTTGTTTATTTCAGCGCTTGTGGAAATTGTCCTGTTAAGTATCCTTTTCAAGATCCACTATATTTTTCCCCAAAACATCGAAGCCTTCAGTCTTTTTCTTGTAGGGCTCTTTTTTGCGCATATTTTGTATTTTGTCATTAGTTATGCCGTCAACCTGTTGGCTTTTTGGTCGCATCAAGCCATGGGCCCGCGATTTTTATTTGAATGGATTTTAGAATTCGCCTCTGGCGCCTTTTTCCCGATCCGCATTTTATCTGCGGGTTGGCAATCGGCGTTGGCGTTACTACCCTTTGTGTATTTAATCTACGCACCCATAGGATTATATTTGGGATGGTTTAGTACTTCCGAAATTCAAGGCATCTTCACAGCCCAAATCTTTTTTATTTTTCTTGCCGCGATCATCGCTCGCGTCGTTTTCCGCCGAGGATTGTTGCGGTATAGTGGAGAGGGAATATAAGAACGGTTGTTAGTAGTTAGTCTAAAACAAGCGATCAGATTGGCGTTAAGGAGTCACTCGCCGGAGGGCACCAATGTAGTGACTCCGTATGCCAAGCTGATCGCGCTTCAGTCCAATAGCACAATATGAAATACTGGAGAATCTGGAAACAATTAACCACCCTCGCGTTTTCATCAACGGCGTCGAATCGCATTGATGCGGGCTCGTACTTGATCGGCAAAATCATTCGTTTTGGTTTTTTCTGGCTACTGATTGTTTCTATCTTTCTTCACACCCCGCTTTTTGCCGGCTACGATAAAAATGAAATCCTTCTCTTCTTTCTGACCTTTAATATCGTCGATGTTGGGGCTCAAGCCTTATTGCGCGGTATTTATTTAATGCGAGACGATGTGCGAAAAGGGAATTTTGATTATCTTTTAACCAAGCCCGTGAACACGCTTTTCCACACCCTTTCGCGTTTAACCGATGTTTTAGATGCACTGTTCCTCTTGCCGATCGCCGGCTTGCTTGTTTATGTGCTTATTCAGTTGTCTCACAATGTAACGTTATGGGGTTTTATTGGGTATTTTGCGTTTTTAATATTGAGTTTCTCGTTGGTGATCAGCATTCATATTTTAAGCGCCAGTCTGACAGTCTGGACCATGGAAAGCGAAAATGGCATTTGGTTTTACCGTGAATCCATGACCTTAGGCCGCTTCCCGCCAGAGATTTTTTCTTACACCATTCAAATGATTTTTACCTTTGTTTTGCCCGTCATTGTTATGGTCGCTTTTCCGATTAAAGTTCTGCTTGGCACGCTCTCGGGTGCGTGGATGATGACCGCCGTTCTCATTGCCGTGGTTTTTGCTGTGGTCAGTCTTTTCTTGTGGAAAAAATCCTTATCTCATTATTCAAGCGCGTCGAGTTAACATGAAATTTTTATGAGTATTATCGAAATTCGCAACCTTAGTAAGACCTACGAATTCACAAAAAAGAAGCCGGGTTTTAAAAATGCCGTGCGCGGATTATTCCGTTCGGAAAAAAGTTTTATTCAGGCCGTAAAAAATTTAACCTTAGATGTTTCCGAAGGCGAACTGGTTGGTTTTTTAGGTCCCAACGGAGCAGGGAAGACCACAACCATTAAAATGCTCACCGGCATTTTAACGCCAACAAGCGGGGAAGCAAAAGTGTTGGGCTATGTACCGTGGAAGCGTCAAGCCGCATTGCAAAAACAATTTGCGCTGGTCATGGGGCAAAAGAATCAATTATGGTGGGATCTTCCGGCCATGGAAACTTTTATTTTGAACAAAGAAATTTATGAATTGTCCGACCGCGATTTTAAACGGCAATTACACGAGCTGGTAGAACTTTTAAACATCGGTGATATTTTACATCAACCGGTGCGCAAACTTTCGCTTGGACAGCGCATGAAAGCCGAACTTGTGGCCGCGCTTCTGCATCAACCAAAGATTTTGTTTTTAGATGAACCCACTATTGGTTTAGACGTCGTGTCTCAAAATAATATTCGTGAATTTTTAAAAACTTATAACCGCGAAAAGAAAACCACCATCCTTTTAACGTCGCATTACATGGAAGACATTGAAGCGCTGTGTGAGCGCGTGGCCATTATGAACAACGGCGAGTTGATGTATGACGGTAAACTTCAGGGATTGCGCGATCGTTATATTGACAGCAAATTATTGATTGTGACGTTTACCGAAGATGTTCAAAAAAACGCGCTTCAGAAATTTGGCGTAGTGAAAGCGTATCAAAAACGTCAGGTGACGCTCGAAGTTCCAAAAAAGCAAGCCAAAATCGTTGCGGCAAAACTGTTAATGGATTTTCCGGTCGACGATATTCTTATTAACGAAGGTGAAATTGAAGAGGTGATTCGCAAGATGTTTTCCTTGAACCCAAAGCCTCAAGCCTAAAATATCCTTTATTTTAGCCAAATATTGACAAAAAAGCCGATTTATGCTACTTTAAGGTCGCCTAAGTAGGCACCGATGATCGCTAGGCCTGTTCATGTTCTTTAAACGGAGCATGACGTATGGGCGAAGCCTAGAGGAAAGTCCGAACACCCGAATCCCGTACCGCAAGGTATGGGGCGACAAAGGTAGTCGGTAACGCCGACCAGATGCCAATCATGCGTTCTTGAAAACGAATTCGTTTCGAGAATCACCATTTTTGTCATCGAGGGCAAGTGCAACAGAAACAATACAGCCGATGGCTCCGGCCTTAAAACGTTGGGGCACAGGTGATGTTGAAACGGTGGTGTAAGAGACCACCAGTCCTTATGGTGACATAGGGAGCTTGTAAACCCTACCTGGTGCAAGAGCAAACGTCACCTTTAGAAGGTGTCGCAAAGGTCGCTCGCTTGAATCTGTTAGCAATAACAGATCTAGATAGATGATCATCCCTTCGGGAGACCGAAGCGACAGAATTCGGCTTATGGTCCTACTTGGGCGAACAAAGCCTCTGAAGAATCTTACCAACACATTTCTTTCGGAGTTTTTGTTCGCATCCGTATAAAAAGGTCTGTGATGTTTGTATGAAAAAATCTGAACTCATGATTACCTCCATTCTTGTTCCGTTGGATTTTCTCATGGTGTTCGTGGGAAGTTTTGCCGCATACCAATTGCGTTTTGGCGGCGCGGTTGCCGATATTCGGCCTGTTGTCTACGCCATGCCGTTAGAGGAATTTTTAAAACTCGTGCTTGCGATTAGCCCAATTTTTTTATTAAGCTTTGCGTTGGGCGGGTTGTACCACATTGCGAATCTGCGCAAAGTCGCATCCGAGTTTTCCCGCATTATTCTTGCCAGCTCTACGGCCGTGCTGATTTTAATTATTGCGATCTTTTTACAACGCGAACTTTTTTCTTCGCGATTTATTATTTTAACCGGATGGATTTTTGTTATTCTCGCCGTGTTTATTGCGCGGCAGTTGGTGCGCATCTTAAACCGTTCGTTGCTTCGTCGCGGCATTGGTATTCATCATGTTATTATTTTTGGCCTGAACCATGCGACCGAGGAAATGTTAAAGTACTTACGCGTGCATCCGGAAAAAGGGTACAGGGTCGCGGCGCATTTTTCATCGTTTACCGCTGAACTGCGCGGCCATATTGAAAGCATTGTGCAAACGCAAGAAATCGATGAAGTTATTGTTGCCGACCCTACGTTGCCGAAAAATGAAATTAACGCGTTGCTAGACTTTGCCAACGAACATCACATTAATTTTCGCTACGTGCCAGACATGTTTGGAACCAAGATCACGAATTTAGAAATCGACACGTTGGTCGGGGTTCCGATTATTGAGGTCAAACGCACGCCGTTAGATGGCTGGGGGCGCATTTTAAAACGATTGGTCGATATTGTGCTGTCGATTTTTTTGCTTATCCTTTTGTCTCCGCTTTTTCTGTTGGTCGCTTTTGCTATTAAGATCGATTCAGCCGGCGGCGTTTTATTTTCGTCTGCGCGCGTGGGGTACAAAGGCCGACCATTGCATGTTTATAAATTTCGTTCCATGATTGCCAATGCGCATGCATTAAAAAAAGCGCTTGCGCAACATAATGAGCGATCCGATGGGCCGCTGTTTAAAATGAGCCATGACCCACGCGTGACACGGTTGGGCAGATTTTTACGCAAAACATCGATCGATGAACTTCCGCAGTTATGGAACGTGCTTCGCGGCGAAATGAGTTTAGTGGGCCCGCGTCCGCATGAACCGGAAGAAGTGGCGCAGTATAAAAAACACCATAAACGCGTTTTGTTTGTGAAACCCGGCGTTACCGGCATGGCACAAGTTTCCGGCCGATCGGATTTAACCTTTGAGCAAGAAGTGCGCCTCGACACCTTTTATATTGAAAACTGGTCGTTGTGGCGCGACATTCAAATTTTATTTAAAACACTGTGGGTCGTCATTCGACGCCAAGCCGCAGTATAATAATATCAGCTGTTAGAAGTGGGTAATGGGAAGCGATCGGGTTGTTGCTAAGGCGACACTCGCCGGAGGGCACCAATGCGTGGCGCCGAGCGACAAGCCGATCGCTAACCAACGACTAACCGCACTAATTCTATGTCCCCAAAAATCGCATTTGTTCATGATCATTTAGCTCAAGACGGTGGCGCGGAACGTGTGCTACAAATCATGCATGGCATGTTTGCGAATGTTCCGACGTACGTGTTGGTGCACGATCCGCATTCTGCCAATCCTTTTTTTGCTTCTAAAGATGTTCGCACATCGTTTATTCAGCGCATCCCGGGCGGGGTCAAACATTACCAATGGTTTTTGCTGTTCATGCCCACCGCCGTTGAAAATTACGATCTATCCGAATTCGACATTGTTATCTCGACAAGTTCCAGTTTTGCCAAAGGTATTATTACGCGCCCCGAAACGTTGCATATCAATTATTCCCATACGCCAACGCGATTTTTATGGAGCGACACGCATAGTTATTTGCGCGATCTCCGCAAGCCGCGATGGGCAAAGACATTGGCAAAATTGGCGTTGACCCCTCTGCGGCAATGGGATTATATGGCGGCGCAGAGGCCCGATGTGATGCTTGGCAACTCACAAGCCGTGAAGAAGCGAATTCAAAAGTATTATCATCGCGACGCGCAAGTGTTATACCCGCCCGTAGAAGTTGCGCAATTTTCAATTTCCCCGGACATTGAACCGTATTATCTGACTGGTGGCCGACTGGTGGCGTACAAAAATTTTGACATGGTGGTTAAAGCATTCAATGAACTAAATATTCCGTTAAAAGTCTTTGGCACGGGCCCAGAATACGAGCATTTAAAAAAGATGGCCGGACCGAATGTGGAAATTTTAGGGCGTGTGCCGGACGCCGAGCGTCGCAAACTTTTTCAACACGCAACAGCGTTCATTAACGCGCAAGAAGAAGATTTTGGCATTACGCCCATCGAAGCCATGGCGTCAGGTCGGCCGGTGATAGCTTTGCGTGCTGGCGGGGCATTAGAAACCGTTAAAGAAGGGGAAACCGGCATGTTTTTTGACGAGCAAGCGTGGGAAGTCTTGGCCGATGTGGTGGCAACTTTTAAACCTGACACTTTTGACCCCGAAAAAATTCGCAATCACGCGTTGCAATTTTCCCCGGAACATTTTCAAACGCAACTCAAAAAAATCGTGCGCGAAGAGTTTATTTGTTACCGCGGATTGTCAAACGACGCGGATCTTGGTATATTAAATATGTAATCAGATTGTAGATGTATTAGAGTAGTTAGTAGGTTTTTAAAAAAATACATCATTCTACCAACTACTAATTACTAACTACTAACTACCGTCTATTTTATGGAACTACGCGATTATCTTTTATACGTGCGCAAGTATCTTTTCACCGTGATTGTTGTGACGGCGTTGGTGACAGTTGCCACGGTTCTTATTAGCTGGTCTCGGCCCGTGCAATACGATGCGTCGCTGTCTTTTGCGGTTGAACGCGTCAATAAACAACAAACCACCGAGTATCAGTACGATGGTTTTTACGAAATTCAAGCGGCCGATCTTTTTTCCCAAACCGTCATTAGCTGGTTTTTGACGCCATCGGTGTTGTTTGAAATTTATGACCGCGCGGATTTAGACCCGGAAATCGGCACGTTGGATCGGTTCGCCAATCGTTTTAAAACACGAAAATATTCGCCGCAAAATATTGTGGTGCGGTTTAAGGAAGACTCGCGCGAGAAAGCAGAAAAACTTTCCAATGCCATTATTAGCGTGGTCGAGGAAAAAGCTGTACATTTAAATCGCACCGAAGAGGGCAGTTCGCTTTTTAATGTGGTGGGTGAAACCCCGGTGATTGTAGAAATACGTCCGAATCTTACGGTGAACGGTGTCGTGGCTTTTTTTGCCGGTCTTCTTTTGTCGCTCGTCACATTGGCCGTCATTCGGTATCTAAAAGAGGATTAAAGGAAGTTTTTAAGGAGGGGAAAGTACAAAGCCGATGCGCATAGGTTTTGACGGTCGCAGTTTGCAGGAGGAGCAATCGAGTGGTATTGGGGAATACACGCGCAATCTTTATGAAAGTCTTTTTCCGCGCCTTGCTGAACACAAGGTGGTGGTTTTTTTTAACAAGTTTCGGCGCCCCTTGTCCGAGCATTTTCCATGGGCGTCCCTGCCACATGTTCAAATCTGTTCCTACCGTGTTCCCAATAAACTTTTTCATGCGGCGCAAAGTGCAGTGAAGTGGCCGGCTATCGATAGCGTTCTCGGCGGACTAGATGTTTTTTTTGCGCCGAATTGGCAGTTCATGTCTTTTTCTCCGCATGTCCGGCTGGTGACCGTGGTGCACGATGTTTCGTTTCTTCACGACCCGAGATTTTTTTCACTCAAAGGCCGTCTTTGGCACATGATGGTTCAGCCGCAGTGGATGATGCATCGGTCTGATGCTATTGTGACGGTTTCTGAAAACACGCGCAATGACGTGGTGCAGTATCTTTCGATGGATGCCGGCAAATGCCACGTGGTGTACCCGGGGTTAGATGAACGGTTTGTTCCGACAATAGGCGGGGATTCGCAAAAAAAATATGGGGTCACTGCGCCGTACTTTTTAAGTTTGGCAACGGTGGAGCCTAGAAAAAATATTCAAGCCGTGGTGGATGCGTTTACGGCAATAGAATCTCGACTTCCCGCAACTTGCAAACTGTTGATCGTCGGGAAACAAGGGTTCGGAGCAAAAAAACTTTTCCGCAAAAATACTTCCGCACGCATTCGGTTTTTAGGGTACGTGGATCGCAACGATCTTCCGGGGTTATTGAGTCAAAGTTTAGCCTTGATGTACCCCTCGTTTTACGAAGGCTTTGGATTTCCGCCGCTCGAGGCCCTGCGTTGCGGAACCCGCGTGATTGCCTCGCATGTCACATCGCTTCCCGAAGTCTTGGGCGAGCATGCCATTTATGTGAATCCGTACGACACGCGCACACTAGAAGATGCTTTGCTGTATGTGGCAACAACAGACGATGCCCCAGTAGAAAAAGAAAAACGTATGAGCCACGCGCAAAAATATCAATGGAACATTGCCGCGGAAAAGATTAAGAAGATTCTTGTGGGTAACTAATTCTGCCTTCGGGCTCTGTCTCTCTCGGGTACATTGTCGATCCGTTCCAGCGACGGATCGCAATTCGCCCTCACCCCGACGTCCTCCGAACAAAGCTTCGGAGTGCCGAGCCCGTCGGGGTTGCGGGAGCCCCTCGAGAGCCAAATCCCCAAGGCAGAATATTGTCAAACACTCGGTGTTTGACATGTATTTGATTTAGAAAGCGTATCTATAGAGGGGTGGCCGGTATAACGCCATATTTTACAAATGAATCAATCCAACATTGAGACACACGTTGTGTATTGGTAAAGTCCGAAGTGCGGTATAGTATGCAACCGCTAGGTACGGCCGTACGAGGATTTGCGAAAGGAGCTACTAACACGTTGTTGTGCTAGTTGATCTCATAAAAAACTTCCAGCCTCATGCCATCAGGATCATAAAAGAACAAAGCGTAATAGAGTTCATCACCGTAATCTGGTACGTGATGTGGTGGTGATTCAATTTCAAACTTGTTTTGCTGTAATGATTTGTACATCTCATCGACAATCTCTTTTTTTGGAGTCGCGATTCCTAGGTGGTGAAATCCTACGTCTTGTCTGTCTGATCTTTTTTTGTTTTTCTTTGCTTCATAAAGTCCAATGAGAAAAGTATTATCTTCAGATATATAGTATTTTGTGCTTTCATCGTCGAATGCTTCAACAAATCCAAGATGACCTAACACTTTGTCATACCATTCTTTTGACTTTTTGAGATTGGACACAGTCAAGCAAAAATGGCTTTTATGATTGATGACCTTTTTCATGCATTTAGATTAGCTGAACTAAATTGGCGCATATATTTCACAACGTTGGCATGTATGCGATGTTCGGGAATGGTAAAATGGCAACACCATTCGCGAATATGAGCGAGCTTGAAAGGCGGGCCGCATAAACGCTGTTAATTGTAGTTGGTAGCCCTTATTTTTGTTGTGAGTTTGTTGAAAGGCTTCCATATAATTATGCGCTAGGGCTTTTCTGTCCGCTTCATTCATTTCACTAACCCCCTGAAGCTCTTTCTCTAGCTTTGGTATTTCAAGGTTTCCGAGGCTGCGTAGCTGATTAATCGTTTCATTATTATCTTTGGGTCCAAAACGCGCATCAAAAATATTCGCGAAGATCTGAAAATTTCTTTGAAGAATTAAGGTCACTTTTTGGAGTTTATCAATTTCCTCATTCAGCTCCTTAAGATTTTTTTCATTATTACTTCCCTCATTTTTTTCAAATTGTCGCTGAACAAAAGCAAGCCTTGAGTTTAGGAGCTGAATTTGATAAAGGTATACCCTCAAATTAATGATATGGTGCTCATTCAGAAATTTATACAACAACTCTTTACTCAACATATGGTGTGCGACTTCGGAATCAAGTATAGTGAGATTGAATCGTTGCGACAAAAGGTTCTTTCTTAACGTTTTACACTTAGTAATGTTGTCTCCACATTCCATTATCATGGCCTGAACAAAGCTTGAGAAAGAGCGTTCTATATCCTCATCATCCTTTTTCCTTTCTTCCTCAAGCTGAAGTCGCAAGCTATAATGGACTGCAAATATTGCCACAAGAAGTTCAGTTGTAATGACAAATAGTGGTGTATTAAAGTCTCTCCACAAAATCAAAAGAGCTACATTAAAGCAGAGTGCAAGTATGATAAGAATAAATAGTTTTTTCATAAATATGGTTGTCAATTATAATCGTGGATAACGTGGAAGATTGAGGTTATCCTACCGAATTGTGTAGAGTAGCTCTACTATGTCATGGTTTTTTAAAATGTTCAATAGCGAAAAAGCGGTAGCGATCAAACTTTGTCCAACACCGAGTGTTTGACAATATTCTGCCTTGGGGATTTGGCTCTCGAGGAGCTCCAGAAGGCTTTCCGGGCTTGGTCTCCGACGCTTTGGTCGGAGCCGGAAAGCGATACCGTTACCTTTTGGGTGCGTGAAACCTTGTTTTCTTTGCTAGGGTTTGCT
>CAZRYK010000017.1:0-22904 GCA_964604315.1 uncultured Gammaproteobacteria bacterium | reverse complement strand
TTAAGCGCCAACTAATTATATCCTATGTCGCATTTGTTTTGAGAATAATACGGCTTTTTAGACAAGGCGGACAGAAAAAAAACACACTAAACCATTATAGAAATCAAGGGGTCTCCTTCTTTTTGGATCTCTTTCCAAGATAATATGCACCAACACCTACAGCCCCTACAGTAATTAGAAGAGTGACAGTACTATCTTCGGATTGATCTGCTTCATTAGTTTCACTGGCTGTTTCATCGGATGTGGGGAGTTCAGAAGTTTTATTTTCGTTCAAAATTTCTTCAGAAGAATTTGTTTCATCTCCCAGCACTTCTCCCTCATCTTGTTCAACTTGTTCTAGGGCATCTTCAGTGGCGCGTTCGGCTTCAGCTTGTTCGGTAGCTTCTTTTTGTAATTGATCTTCTGCAATTGCTTGTGTGTAAGCGGATTCAGAATAATAAGTCTTACCGTTGTATTCCCATGTTTGTGGCTGAGGCTTTGGTGTGATTTCGACAGGGGCTGGTTTTGAATTATGACAATGACGCGCACCTTCCACTTCACCCCATTTTGCACAATTTGTTCGACAATAATGGCAACCATCAGAAGCCGTATTACCGGGATGTGCAAATACCGGCACAGAAATAAAAACGATTTCCAACACAACGATCAAGAATATGATAAAACCTTTTAGCAGTGTCATAAATTGTTAATATTTATATAATTTTATTGAAGGTGAGCTATCTTTTTGAGTTTTCTCCCAATATTAGAGTGATAAATTGGTTCATAGGCAAAGGTTATAGCATCCAGTAGATCCTTCCAGGGAGATTTAAGAGCGAAAGAGAGCTCTCCAGAAGATGAAGGTTCTATTTTTTTATCTGTCTTATTAGAAAAAGAATTGTTTTCTTTAAGAGGTAATTGACTTACTATTTGTTGTGTTTGTCGAGTAAAATTTTCTTCTTGTAATCTATAGTTAGTATCAGAAGCTTTAGCAATAATTGCATCTAAATATTTACCTGTAGAGTAAAGGGTGCTTATCTTATCAATTTCATCTTGGTCTAAATCGCCAACAAAAAAATGTATATTAGCATCCCAGCTGTCTGTGGCTACAAGTTTCTTAAAGAACTTATACTCTCCATGTTCCTTATACTCATTAATAATTTGCTCTGCTCTCCGTATCTCCTGTAGAATAATTCGGGCTGAATCAATCTTTTTTCTCCGCCTTTCTATATAGAATAGTAAAATTGCGATTCCACCAACCAGGAATGTTGCTAGAGACTCAGAATATTTAAGAATATTTTCCATATTAATGAATTTCTTTTAATTTAACTTTGTTTAGGTTAAAGTTCACCCTCCAGCTCTTTGAAGATTTTTTTCGCTTTGCGGGAGAGTTTGGTTGGTGTTTGGACGTGGACGGTCACTAAATGATCGCCGCGAGAGCCACTGTTTATGCGCGGCACGCCTTTACCGCGGATTTTCAAGACCGTTCCGCTTTGAATACCCGACGGAATTTTCAACTCGCCTTCGCCATCCACCGTGTTAACAACCACCGTGTCACCTAAGGCCGCTTGGGCAAAACTCACTTTCACCGTCGATAGAATATCATTGCCGTTTCGCGTAAAATCGCGAGAGGGCAAAACCTCTACTTCAATATACAAATCCCCTGCTGGCGCACCTTTACGGCCTGCCTCACCTTTACCAGACAGGCGAATACTTTGACCGTTTTCAATTCCGGCCGGAATTTTTACCGTGAATACGTCGTCATCCATCACCACTCCTGCCCCGCGACATTTCTGACATTTTTGCGTAATGATTTTTCCTTCGCCATGACACTGCGAACACGCACCTTGCGTGCGCATGGCGCCAAGGATGGTATTTTGTATGCGTTGCACCACACCCGTGCCGCCGCAGGTTGGGCACTCCTTAATGGGTGTTCCAGGTTCAGCAGAGTTTCCGTGGCAATGTTTACACGTGGCATTTTTTCGCAAACGGATTTCTTTTTCCGCGCCCTGAACCATTTCTTCAAACGCAATGCTTATGCGGGTTTGAATATCGGCCCCGCGCGTGTTCCGGCGTGAACGTGTTCGTCCGCCAAATCCAAAGAAGTCGCCAAAAATATCGCCCAAATCGCCTTCAACATTAAACCCGCCAAAACCTTGTTGACTGCTGGCATTGCGCGCAAAATCCTCGTACGAAAACCCGCCAGGCTGGCCCGAGTTTTGAGACGCCGAGCCAAACTGGTCATAGGTTTTCCGCTTCTGTTCGTTACCTAAAACCTGATAGGCCTCGTTCACCTCTTTGAACTTCTCCGCGTCTCCACCTTGTTTGTCTGGGTGAAACTCATGCGCTTTTTTGCGAAACGCTTTTTTTATTTCTTCATGCGTTGCGGTTTTGGGAACGCCTAAAGTTGCGTAGTAATCGTTGGCCATAGCTTAAAGGGATCCGACCCCTTTTGAGATCGGATCCCTCGGATGTTATTTTTCTTTAAATTCTCCCTCGACCGGCTCTTCCTTGCCCGCCGTAGCTTCAGCGGAGGCGGGTCCGCTATCAGCCGACGACTGCCCCTCTCCCCTTGACTGCTGCGTGCCCGCTGATTTCTGACTGCTGTCAGCTGTCTGCTGATTTTGTTTATACAATTCCTCCCCAATCTTTTGCGAGGCTTTACTTAATTCTTCTGTGGCTTTTTTAATCGCCTCTACATCCGTGCCGCCAATGACTTTTTTCAATTCATCCGTTTTTTCTTGAACCGCTTTTTTGTCCGCTTCACCGACTTTATCCCCCAAGTCTTTCACCGCTTTTTCCGCGGTATACAATAGCGTCTCGGCAACATTTTTGGCTTCCACTAAATCGCGTTTGCGTTTATCTTCTGTGGCATGACTCTCGGCATCTTTGGTCATTTTTTGAATTTCCTCGTCACTTAACCCGCTCGTTGCTTCAATGCGAATGGATTGCTCTTTGTTGGTAGCTTTGTCTTTAGCTTTCACATTTAAGATGCCGTTTGCGTCCACATCGAACGTCACTTCCACTTGCGGAACACCACGCGGCGCAGGAGGAATGCCATCTAAAATGAATCGACCCAAGGTTTTGTTATCGGCAGCCATTTCGCGCTCGCCTTGCAATACGTGAATTTCCACCGACGGTTGATTATCTGCCGCCGTAGAAAACACTTGACTTTTGGATGTGGGGATGGTGGTATTGCGTTCAATCAACGGAGTGCGCACACCGCCCAAAGTTTCCAAGCCTAACGTCAAGGGAATCACGTCGAGCAACAACACATCTTTAACATCGCCTTGCAAAATCCCGGCTTGTACTGCCGCGCCTAATGCCACCACTTCGTCCGGATTAATATTGATGTTGGGTTTTTTGCCAAAAAATTCTTCCACCCTTTTTTGCACCAATGGCATGCGCGTCATTCCCCCAACCATCAAGACTTCATGCAGATCGGTTTTGCTAAAGCCCGCGTCCTCCAAAGCTTTGCGGCATGGCTCTAACGTGCGGTCAACCAGTTCGTGCGTCAATTCTTCCAACCGCGCACGGCTTAATTTCATAACTAAATGCTTGGGGCCGTTCACGTCCTGCGTAATAAACGGTTGATTAATTTCGGTTTCTTGGGCTGTGGATAACTCAATTTTCGCCTTTTCTGCGGCCTCTTTTAACCGTTGCAGGGCGAGTTTATCTTTACCTAAATCTAAGCCCTCTTGTTTTTTGAATTCGCTAATAATCCAGTTGATGAGAATTTGGTCAAAATCGTCGCCGCCCAAATGCGTGTCACCATTCGTAGATTTTACCTCTACCGTATCGTCGGCCACTTCCAACACCGACACGTCGAACGTACCGCCGCCTAAATCGTACACCACAATTTTCTCGTTTTTCTTTTTGTTCAATCCATAAGCCAATGCCGCGGCTGTGGGTTCATTAATGATCCGCTTCACATCTAGCCCAGCAATTTTTCCGGCATCTTTGGTTGCTTGGCGTTGAGCATCATCAAAATACGCCGGCACGGTAATCACGGCTTCGGTAATTTTTTCACCTAAACGACTTTCCGCATCGGCTTTGAGCTTTTGCAAAATCATCGCAGAAATTTCTTGCGGCGTAGATGATGTCTCGCCCATTTTGACTTTCACCCCTTCACCCGCTTGTTCGATTTTGTACGGCATGATGTTAATATCGCGTTGAACTTCATGGTCGCTAAACTTGCGGCCAATTAATCGCTTCACGGAAAAAATAGTATTTTCCGGATTGGTCACGGCCTGGCGTTTGGCGCTCATGCCCACCACGCGCTCATTGTTTTTCCCAACAGCGACAATCGATGGCGTTGTGCGATTGCCCTCCGCGTTTTCAATAATCCGCGGCGCGCCCCCTTCCACAATCGCCATGGCTGAATTGGTTGTTCCTAAATCGATTCCTAAAATCTTGCTCATATGTTTCCTATTAATAAGTGATGAAACCACCCAGCACTTTCTTCTGTGACAAAATCATTATTTCCACCGATGTTTGATTGACCATGAACATTGGTGTAAAAGAGATATTATCACGAAAGAAAGTGCTGGGTACGTCTCCCCGCTTACATGGTTTCAACTTTAATGGTGCGAGGCTTCACGTGATCCGCTTTGGGAACCGTGATTTTTAGCAAGCCATCCTTAAACGTGGCTTTGGCCTCTTCGGCTTTTACCGCTGTGGGCAACCCCACGGAGCGATGAAAAGCGCCTTGACGCACTTCTTTGCGGTAATAATTTTTTTCTTCCAGCTCGGATTTTTTCTCCATTTTTCCTTCAATGGTTAGTACGTCGTTTTCAATGGAGATGTTGACGTCTTGCGGGCTAACACCGGCTAATGGCGTTTCGACCACAATAGCGTCGTTGTCTTCATACACATCCACCGCAGGGGTGAGCGTTGAAAGACTGTTGCTAAAGAATTTGTCCATCTCCTCGAACGGTTCAAGGAGCGGCGTCCAACGTATTAATTCTCTCATAGGCGTTCAATTAATAATTATTTGGCTATTTTTACGCGGGCTGGGCGTAAAATTTTATTATTGAGAAGGAACCCTTTTTGTAACTCTTCTACAACCGTGCCTGATTTTCCGTTGCTTTGAACTTCTTCCATGGCTTCGTGCCGTTGCGGGTCAAACTGTTGCCCGACGGTTTGCATAATGGTTACCCCGTGGCGTTCTAAAATCTGCATGAGCTCTTTATAAATATGTTGAATGCCGGTTAGCCACTCGGATTTTTCGGCCGTGTCTGGAAGATTGCGAAACGCGTAGTCAAAATAATCCACAAGGGTGATGCATTCACGCAATAAACTTTCGTTGGCAAATTGGCTAAAATCTTCGCGGGCTTTGGCGGTTTCTTTTTGCAAATTTTGGTAATCAGCCTGCGCGCGCTTCCACCCGTTTAAATATTCGTCCGCTTGGCTTTCCAGCTTTTCGATTGTTTGTTTTAGCGCGGCAACGTCTTCACCGTCTTTTGGATTCGCAGGCACTCCAGAAGTTTGCGACGTGGAATCATTTTTTTTCTCGTCCATAGGCAGATAGCGATTTTGTTAAGAAGGTCAATAAAGCCAAATGATGATTATAATCCATGCGCATGGGACCCAAGATGCCAATAACACTTTGCGGGGAAAAACGCGCGGCCAGAAAACTGCATTGCGGGTGAAACGGGTGTTCTGTTCCAATAAAAATGTTTGGGCCATCGATGCGCGGGTACATTTTTGCCATGGCGTCTTCAAAGTGGTCTAAAACATCGGTGATGCGCACCACTAGTTGCACGTCCTGAAATTCGGGTTTTTGGAAAAGATGCGAAAGGCCGGTGTAATATAAATCGTTCGTGGTAAAGCCGACAATAATCACTTCTTCGCAAAGTTCGGCCAGTGTTTTTGCCGCTTCTTTAATGGGGTGAGCTCCGGGCGATGTGGCTTTTAAATCGCGTTCTAATTTATTGCGGTCTTCGTGCGCAACATCACGGGTTTTTAAAAAATGACTGACAAAAAATCGGTACGCTTTTTCTGTTGGCACGCGGCCAGCAGATGTATGCGGTTGGGCAATATAGCCTTGCACTTCGAGCTCGACCATTTCGTTGCGGATAGTGGCTGGGGATAAGTCAAAATGCGCTTGGCTAGCAAGAATTTTTGAACCCACCGGAACGCCAGTTTCCCGATACGTATCGATAATGGCGTTAAGTAAAGTTTTTTGCCGTTCGCTAAGCATATTTTTCCTTTTAGCACTCTATCCTTTCGAGTGCTAAATTCAGTATACGAGATTTTAAAAAGCTGTCAAGGGAAGGGATCCGACCTCCAGAGGTCGGATCCCTCATTTTTGACATTTACCGGCAAAAGATGTTCAATGGCCGTATTATTCGTTCTCAAACAATCCCGCTCGTACGCACGGGCGGGAAACTGGAGGAGAATGAAGTGTTCAGAGCGTCGTCGCACCTGCTCCGTTTTGGAACGGGTGTTGGACGACATGGGGCCGCCGGCGCCCCCGCGCGAGCCGGCACGGAAACGGAAGGTGTCGAAGCCGAAAGGCGACGACGCCGACTCGACTCCTCGGGAAGTCCCCGAGGAGAAGCGGTGAGTCCGCAACCCCCGCCCAATCCGACGTCACATCGGATCGAGGCGGGGTTCACATTGCAAAAAATTTATCTGTTTCCCCTAATTGCCAAACCTTGGAGCAAACCCATGGCGGCTAAATTCACCACCAACGCCGAACCACCGGCACTAATAAACGGCAGAGGAATACCGGTAACCGGCGCCAAACCCACATTCATTCCAATATTAATAAACACCTGCACGAATAACAAAATCGCCACTCCCCAACTCATATACACGGCGAAGTCATCGCGCGATCGGGCGGCCAAGCGGACAATGCGATAGAAAATAATCACAAAACACGCAATCACCGTCATGGCTCCTAAAAATCCGAGCTCTTCAGCAATGGCGGCAAAAATAAAATCGGTTTCTTGTTCCGGCAAAAAGTTTAACTGGCTTTGTGGGCCTAACCCTAACCCGCGGCCCATGAGTTGCCCCGAGCCCACGGCCACAATCGATTGATCGATGTTGTAGCCAATCCCCAACCGATAAACCGGATTCTCGCGATCAATAAAAACAATGAGCCGCGCCTTTTGGCTGTCTTCCAAAATAAAAAAGAATGTGAGCAATGCAAAAGCGATACCCAAAACGGCAATCAGTAACAATTGCCAACGCTTAATACTAGTGAGGAAGAGCGTTCCAAACCACACGGCAAGAATGAGCAAAATGGAACCAATTTCCCCTTGCGCCATAATCAACCCCACGATCACTGCGGTTCCCACCATGCTCATAGCAATCACTTTCCATTCATGCATGTCTTGGGTGTGGTCTGCCAAAAATTTTGCCAAGATAATCACATATAAAAATTTTACCAACTCCACGGGTTGAAAGCTGACGCCGCCGATAATAAGCCATCCTTGGGTGCCGCGAATCTCTACACCAAAAATCAGCACGACAACGAGTAAAAGAATCGAAAAGACATAAAGAATCGTGGTGTAATTTTCTAGAATGCGGTAATTCAGCAAAGACAATACCACAAAAAGAAAACCGCCAAGAATGCCCGCAATAATTTGGCGATCATAACGCGCAAGGTCCGGATCGTTGGCATTGATGAGCAAACTGTACAGAATTGCAAAACCGATGGCCACAAGAATAAGCATGGCGCTCAACATGACCCAATCCATCTTTGTAAAAACAACCAAGCGATCGCGGAAGGACATAACGTGCGATTCCTCCTTGGAAAAAAATTAGAAAATATTTATGGTCGGCTGAATCAAAAGTTTGCGCGTTCCGGAAACCGGCACAGAAAGCCGCATGACAAAATTGATGGTCTCTAAGGAGTCGATCGACGGAATCACTTGCTTACGAAGCGCTAACACATCATCGGTTTGCGAAAGAAACACGACGTCTACGGGAACTTGCTTAAAATCTTGTGACGATTGGTTGGTGATTTTTGCCGAAACCAGTGCGCCGCTACCCCCACCTTCAATTTCTACGGTATCGTAAAGCACTTCAGAAACGGCAAACGAGGGAATAATAGAAATGTCATCAGCGGTCAATTTTTTCCACACGATGTCGTCAATAACAAGTGCCATGTTCTTGATGCTTTCCTTTTCTGCCACCACGTCGCTTATGTACCGCGTTTCGTTAGGGTATAAAAAAAGATTTTTTGATTCGTAGACTTTCGCGTCAACAGAATAATCCACCACAAAATGGTAAGTGATTTCTTGCGCGATCCATTGGCTATTGGGATTTTCAAGCGATGCCAAAATAACGTCGCCGCGTTGCGTGACCTCCGAGACTTGTAAATTTGTTGGCGACGGTATGGCCGATTGCAAAATCGTTCCGGACGCGTTGCTTTCGATCATGCGAATATGCCCCGGCCATGTGATGAGGAGCGTTAAAAATGAATACAATAAAAAAACAAAAAGCGCAACATCTAAGACCGCAAGAGCCGCCACCCACCATTTTTTTAATTGCGTTCGGTGCTGAACCCACCAATAGGCAAAGGAGAGCTCTTGTTCGGAAAGATTATCGGAATTCGAATAATCCATATAGGGTTCATCTCAAAAATATCTTCCGGCCTTTTCAGCGCCCTTTGGCCTAAAAAGCCATTCAGAGCTCGTCACAATATTAGCATATTCTTCCTCGCTCTTCATGCCTTTCGGCACAAAGGGCATCTGAAAATCCTTGAAAGCTATTTTTGAGATGAACCCTAGCCTAACTATACCATCTTTTGGGGGTTTGTGCTATAATAGCGATAAGTAGTAAGCGGTAAGTAATAAGTAATTCAGGATTTACTTACTACTTATTTCTTACTACTTACGGCTTATTCTTATGTTCAACGAAAGCATCGATATTTTATGGCTCGCGTTGGCGTTGGCCATTCTTATTCTCACCAGTTTCTTGTGTTGGGTTTTGTATTACATTGCCCAGTTGTTGAAACAGGCCAATCAAACCGTCATGGAAATTCGGCATCAAGTGGAACGCGTCGAAGGATTGATCGATAAAATCGAAAGCATGGTGGGATCGTTTCATGACAAGTTCGCGTCAACCGGAGCCGCGCTTGGCGTGATCGCCAAAGGCGTACAATATTTTTTTCAACGCAAAGCAGACAAAGAATTCGGCGGCGAAGAAAACCACGATCGTCCCAACGGCGAAAAGTAGGAACTTTTGAGTTCTAAATAGAAGGAGCCTGACGCTGCGGGTTTTTGCATAGAATTTTATATGGACAAACCGTTTGTACACCTTCACACGCACAGCCATTACAGTTTGTTAGATGGGCTCACAAAAATTTCGCCGCTGGTAAGCAAAGCCGCGGAATATAAAATGCCGGCGCTGGCCTTGACCGATCATGGATCCATGTACGGCATTATTGATTTTTACAAAGCCGCGCATGACGCCAATATTAAACCCATCATCGGCATGGAGGGGTATTTGGCGCGCAATGGCATGGAAGATAAAAGGCCAAAAATCGACGACCGTCCGTACCATTTAACCATTCTCGCCAAAAATCTTACCGGGTATCACAACCTCATAAAAATTACGAGCGATGCCTTTTTGCGCGGATATTATTACAAACCGCGTTTTGATCTTGCGCTGTTAGAACAATACCGCGAAGGGCTGATTATTCTTTCCGGATGTTTAAACGGCCCCATTGCGCGATTGATTTTAGAAGAGAACGAGGGCAAACTTCGTACCTATGTGGATTTTTTCCAGCGCAATTTTGCCGAAGACTTTTATTTTGAAATGCAAAAGCGGCCGTCGGAGCCCCAAAACGATGTGGTCAACCAGGCCTTGTTGCGGCTGTCATCCGAGCGCGGCATTAAAATTGTGGCGACGAATGACAGTCACTACTTAAACCCGGAAGATGCGGACGCACAAGATATTTTGGTTTGTATTCACACCAAAAACAAGCGGGAAGACAAAGATCGGCTAACGATGATCGCTGAAGATTTGTCGTTAAGGCCATCGGATTACATGCGCAACTTATTTAATGATGTGCCCGGCGCCTGCGACACGACTTTAGAAATTGCGGAAAAATGCGACGTGGAATTGGATTTTAAAACGTATCACATTCCCCAATTTAAGGTTCCCGACAACCAAAACAGTGACGACTATTTGCGAGAGTTGTGCATGGCCGGCTTACAACGCCGCTACGGCATGGACCCCCAAAAACCCGACGATAGCGAAAAAACGCGCGAAGTGTTGGATCGCCTCCAATACGAATTAGACGTGATTACGAAAATGGGTTTTTCGTCGTATTTTCTCATTGTGCAAGACTTTGTGAACTGGGCCAAAAATCAAGGCATCGTGGTGGGCCCGGGGCGCGGAAGTGCGGCTGGCAGCATTGTGTCGTATTTAACGAACATCACCAACCTCGATCCCCTGCACTATGATTTGCTGTTTGAACGTTTCTTAAACCCGGATCGCATCTCTATGCCGGATATTGATTTGGATTTTACGGACACGCGGCGCGATGAAGTCATTGATTATGTGCGGCAAAAATACGGCGAACAAAATGTTGCGCATATTATTACGTTCGGAACCATGGCGGCGCGGGCCGCGGTGCGCGATGTGGGGCGCGTCATGGGACTGTCCTACTCTTTTTGCGATCGCGTGTCAAAAATGATTCCGATGTTTACAACTCTCGACGAAGCCTTAACGCGCGTGCCGGAATTTAAACAACTCTACGAAAGCGATGCCGAAGCCAAAGAGCTGATTGATTCGGCGCGAAAGTTGGAAGGCGTGGCGCGGCATACCTCGTTGCACGCATGCGGCATTGTCATTACGGAAAAACCCTTATGGGAAATGGTGCCGGTACAGCACGTAAGTAATACCGATGAAAGTTTGGTCACGCAATATTCGCTCTACCCTATTGAGGCGCTGGGTCTTTTGAAAATGGATTTTTTGGGGTTAAAAAACTTGACCATCATTGAAAACACGATTCAGATTGTTGAAAAAACCACAGACCAACACATTGACATTGACGCGATTCCGTTAGACGACCCCAAAACGTATAAATTATTGCAACGCGCAGAAACCGTTGGCGTGTTTCAAATTGAATCCTCGGGCATGCAACGGTATTTAAAACAATTAAAACCTACGGAGCTGGAAGATATTATTGCCATGGTGTCGTTGTACCGTCCCGGCCCCATGGAATTTATTCCAGATTACATTGCCGGCAAACACGGCCGGAAAAAACCCACCTACATTCACCCCAAACTCAAACCGATTTTAGAAAAAACCTACGGCATTGCGGTGTACCAAGAACAGATTATGCAAATTGCGCGAGACGTTGCGGGTTTCACTTACGCGCAAGCCGATGTGTTGCGCAAAGCCGTGGGAAAAAAGATTAAAAAATTATTAGACGAGCAAGAAGAAAAAATGATTAGTGGCATGGTGGCAAATGGGATAGACAAAAAAACCGCTACCACCATTTGGGAATTCGTTATTCCATTTGCGCGCTATGGTTTTAATCGCTCCCATGCCGCGTGTTATGCCATGATCGCCTACCAAACCGCGTACTTAAAAGCCAACTTCCCGGCGCAGTTCATGGCCGCTTTGCTCACGTCCGATCAAGACAACAGCGATCGCGTGGCCATAGAAATTACCGAATGCCGTCGATTGGGCATTGAGATTTTGCCGCCAGATATTAATGAAAGTTTTTCTACCTTTACGGTTGTGCGAGCATCGTTAGAAAAGGTTCCGCGCATGCGTTTTGGTTTAGAGGCGATTAAAAATGTCGGCTCTGGCGTTATTCGTGCGATTATTGACGAGCGCAAAAAAAATGGGCCGTACACCAATCTTGAAAATTTTTTAGAGCGCGTGCAGACAAAAGATTTAAACAAAAAATCGCTCGAGGCGTTGGCCATGTGCGGGGCTTTCGATACATTGGCCGAGCGCAACACCATTTTGGAAAATATGGATCTGTTGTTGCAATTCACCAAGAATATGCATCGCGATAAAACTATGGGACAAGATAATTTATTTAACAATAACGGGCTTCAACTTTCCGCGAGCTTGCAACTCAAAGAAGCCCCGCCCGCAACCGATGAACAACGGTTATCGTGGGAAAAACAATTGTTGGGTCTGTATATTTCGGCGCATCCCATGACGCAATACCTCGACGTGTTAAAAACCTTTGGCGTGCCGATTGTTGATGCGTTAACATTGCCCAACGAAGAACGTGTGACGATTGGCGGTATTATTACGCACGTCCAGCGCAAGGTTACGCGCAATGGGCAGTCTATGGCGTTTGTCAAAGTGGAAGATGCCAGCGCCGCCATAGAAGTGCTGGTTTTTCCAAAGTTGTTGGAAGCGCATCCAGACATTTGGAAAGAAGATACCATGGTGATTATTTCCGGCGCCATGAGCGATAAAGACGCACAACGGAAAATTTTGGGCAATGCCGCCGCCGAATTAAATATTGACAATCCCGATGCCACGCGAAGCGACCTTTTAGTGTCCGAATCCGTCAACGGCGGACGTCACAGAAAAAATGCCTATGTTCTTATTACCATACCGCGAGGCACGACCCGACAATCTTTTGAAAGCCTAAAAAACTACTTGCAGACGATTCCGGGACCCGACCGCGTGGTGTTGCGTATTAAAGGAGAGCGAGTTGCTGTCAGCGCCACGGTTCGCTATAATCAAGAGGCTAAACAGCAGATTGAAAATTTACTGGGCGCAGGCACAACACATTTTGTGCGGCCCGAAGCGTTTGAGAAAAAATATGAGTACGCCAAAAAAGACGCCGGCACCTAAATCCCGCGCAAAAATCCACAAAAACCACATGAAATTTGCCGTGCTTTTTATTGCATTGGCTCTGCTCATAGTTTTCGGCATTACTTACTTTGCGTTTACCAAAACGGTTATTTTTTTGACAACGCAAGAAACGCCGGTTAAAACGACATTTGAAGTGCAGATTGCTGAAAAAGTCCCCGAAGGCGCCGATGCGACAATTTCCGGAGCAATGCTAACAACCACCGAATCGGTATCGCAAGAATTTACGGTTTCCGATGTCACATCGACGGTTCCGGATTATGCCACCGGCAACGTCACCATTCATAATGAGTATTCTCAAACGCAATCACTGGTTTCCACCACGCGTCTGCTTTCTTCCGAAGGCGTTCTGTTTCGTACAACAGAAACCATACGCGTCGAGCCAGACAAAACGGTAAACGTTCCGGTTCGCGCCGATGCCATTGGCGAAGGAGGAAACATTCCAGCATCCCGTTTCACCATTGTGGCGTTATGGCCCGGCATTCAAGACAAAATTTACGGAACGAGCGATACCAGCATGACCGGCGGATTACGCGAAATTCGCGCCCTCACCGAAGAAGAATTAACAGCTTCAAAAGAAACCGTTACGCAACTAGTTGAAGAAAAAGCCAAAGCGCGATTACAAGAATTACTCGCGCAACAATACCCAGATTTTTCCTTTAATGCGGAGTTGTTGACAGAAACCGCGTCCGAAGTAGCGGCAAGTCAAGAGGTGAACGATGAAGTCGACGCGTATACTGTTGACGCAACCCTTAGCGCAACGGGTTTCGCCATCGATAAAGTTGCCTTAGAGAAAATTTCTGAAGCTCGCTTGTTGCGAACCTTGCCCATCTACCAAAAGATCTTGCCCAATACGCTTACGTCAGAATACACCGTAACGCGCATCGACGAGGAAAAAAATGAAGCAACGGTTAAGGTGAGGGCAGGCGGGAAGGCAGATCTTCTATTGAATCACCCTTTGTTTGACAAATCCAAACTGACCAATATGGACACCGACGATCTTCGCGCGTATTTTTCCGACATACCAGAAATTGTGAATATCGATGTGACTTTTTCCCCATTTTGGAGTTTTAAAACCCCACGTCTACCCGACCATATTACGATTGAACTAACCCGCCCCGGCGCCGGCAAAGATTAACCACTTTTTATGACCCAAGAACATATCGACCACTTATATAAAGTTCGCCATACGGCCGCGCACGCCTTGGCAGCGGCTGTCAAAAAACTCTACCCCGACGTTAAACTTGGCTTTGGGCCGGTTATTGATACGGGTTTTTATTATGATTTTCAGTTTCCGCGCGAAATTTCAGACAAGGATCTGGCAAAAATCGAAAAGGAAATGAAAAAAGTGTTGCGTAAAAATTTAGAAATGACCGGTCAAGAAGTGACAGCGCAAGAAGCCAAAGCCCAGCAACCCGACCAACCGTTTAAGCATGAACTGATAGACGAATACGCCGGCGAAGGTAAAAAATTGACGCTCTACACACTGGGCGATTTTGTGGATCTTTGCAAAGGCGGCCATGTGGACAACACTCAAGAAATGAATCCCGATGCCATTAAACTCACGGGGCTTGCGGGTGCGTATTGGCGTGGAAGCGAGAAAAACCCCATGCTCACCCGTATTTACGCCGCGGCTTTTAAAACGCCGGAAGAATTGCAGAAACATTTAGAGATGCTGGAAGAAGCCAAAAAACGCGATCACCGTAAATTGGGCAAGGATTTGGATTTGTTTGTCTTTTCGGATATTGTCGGCAAAGGGCTACCGTTGTGGACGGAAAAAGGTGCAATCATCAAAAGAGAATTGGAAAGATTTATTGTGGACGAGGAAATTAAAAGAGGTTACAAACACGTTATCACGCCAGATCTCGCGAGAGTTGATTTGTATAAAAAATCGGGACATTATCCGTATTACAAAGATTCCATGTACGCGCCCATGAAGGTCGATGAAGAGGAATTGATTTTGCGACCCATGACCTGCCCGCATCATTTTGAACTGTATTTGAGTCGGCCCAGAAGTTACAAAGAGTTGCCCATGAGAATTGCCGAGCTGGCAAAGCTTTATCGATACGAACAGTCCGGCGAGTTAACAGGGCTTATTCGCTTACGGGGATTTTGCTTGTCCGACGCGCATATTATTTGCAAGGATTCTCAACAAGCCGGTGAAGAAATTAGTGGTGCGCTGGATTTAATTGAATACGCATCCTCGGTGTTAGGATTCAAAATGGGCGAAAATTTTTCGTACCGATTGTCGTTGGGCGACAGAAATGAAGAAACAAAATACTACAAAGATGATAAAGCATGGGACGAGGCAGAAGACATTTTGCGAAAAGTCCTAAAAAGCCGAAAGAGCTCCTTTGTTGAAGCGGCCAACGAAGCCGCATTTTACGGACCCAAAATTGATGTGCAAATGAAAAACGTACGCGGAAAAGAAGACACGGCATTTACGGTGCAATACGATTTTGTCATGCCTAAACGTTTTAACTTGCAGTATATTGACGAAAAAGGCAAAGAAAAAGAAGCTGTGGTTGTACACCGGTCATCTATTGGCGCTATAGAACGCACAATTGCCTTTTTATTAGAATATACCGCTGGGAATTTACCGTTGTGGCTTTCTCCTATTCAAGTAATAATCTTGCCGGTTTCGGATGATCATGTGGATTATGCTAACAATGTTGCAAAAATCATGAAGGACGCAAATATCCGTGTTGACGTCGACGATACTAAAGAATCCGTTGGCAAAAAGATTCGCAATGCCACACTACAAAAAATACCGTATGTGATTGTTGTGGGGGAAAAAGAAAAAGCCTCCGGGATGTTACCGGTGCGTAAACGCGGATCGCAGGAAACCGTGGAAGTGACCGCGAAAGATTTTATTCAAAATACCCGATCGTTGATTGAAAATCGATCGATGGAATTGTAAAAATCAGCAGTCAGCAGACCCGCCTGCCATTTGCCTGTCATGGCGGGCAGGCAGCTGTCAGTGGCAAAATGAATCAAATATTTTTATGTGATTACTGACTGCTGTCAGCTGTTGTATTGCGGTGGCAGGGGGAGGCATCTCGCCTACAACCCCCGCCACGCGCGATCGTCGTCGTTAGCCCTTCAGCCGCTCAAAAGCGGCCTTCACCTCCTGAAATTGGAAGGGCTTGTCGATGACGATTTCCTTCTCCAAACCGGCCACGTTCGTCCCGTAGCCAGTCATGAAAAGGATGTCAATTCCCGGTTGCATCGCACGCAACCGGGCCGCAAGCTCGATGCCGTTCATGCCCGGCATGACGACATCGAGTAGCGCAACGTCGAATCGTCTGGCCGTGGCCATTGCCACGCCCTCCCCGCCTCCGCGCGCAGAGACTACCTCTGCGCCCAAAAGCAGGGGAAGAGCCTCCGCGAGAATCTCGCGGATCGGCCCATCGTCATCGACGACAAGGATGAGCATGATAACCTCCCCGCCCCGACATATCATCGGGGACCAAAAATGCGCCATTTAGAAACGTTTGTACCATAAAATCATAAAAATGTCAAGTAATACTGCAAGTTCCGTTAAAACAGGTTCCGACCCTGTACAGGGTCGGAACCTGTACTTGCAAAAAAAGCTGATTGTGATTACCGGCACGACTGGCTCCGGAAAAACCGATCTTTCCTTAAAATTGGCCAAAAAATTTAATGGCATCATCTTTTCTGCGGATTCGCGGCAAGTGTATAAAGGCATGGATGTTGGAACCGACAAAATCCCCGGAACCCCCGCCACCATTGCCGGCCACCCTGCGCATGTTGTCGACGGCATTCCGCATTTTCTGATTGACCTTATTGATCCTGACAGCTCGTTTACCTTAAACGATTATTTGAACGCCTTTACGCAAACGCTTGCAGACGTTCGAAAATTACCAAAATACCAAAACGCTCCAGCCTTTTTGGTGGGTGGTACGGGTTTGTATATTTCCGCAATTACAGAAAATTACACCCTAAGCAAGAGGGATCCGACCTCTGGAGGTCGGATCCCTCGAGGGGTCGGATCTGCAGAGGTCGGATCCCGAGGCAAACCGCGTTTTGAAACGTTGGAATTAGGCATCGACGTTCCCAAAGAAACCCTCAACAAAAAAATCAACGCGCGGGTAGACGCTATGATTGCCAACGGGCTTGTAGAGGAAACCCAAAAACTTGCGCAAAAATACTCTTGGTCATTGCCTTCCATGACCGGTATTGGGTACCGACAGATAGGGATGTATCTACGCGGCGAAATGACTCTTGACGACGCGATAGAAAAAATCAAAACCGAAACACGTGCGTATGCCAAGCGGCAACGCACGTGGTGGCGGCATCACGGCCATGTTCAATGGATCAAAGACGCAGACGAAGCAATCGTACTTGTTCAAAGATTTCTTACTTCACGTACGTCATTCCATTCGGAATAAACTCCCCGCCCGGTAATAAACGATTTTCGCCGGTATCGATATTATAGACCCCCATTGTAGATTTTTTCATATTATAGTACAAGAACTCTGTGTTATTAAACCAGCCATAGCTACCAACATTATCACCTCGAACGTTCGTTGTAATCGGCTTTCCGTTATCTACATCATACACATTGACTGAATCGTTTCTATCTTCGAGCGTGTTATAAGTAACACGACTCCCATTAGGACTCCACCAAATAGAAAGTTGGTCTGTTTCCGCTTCCAGAAGAGTCGTTTCGCCAAACGATGTCCCTTTGGTTAAATCCATTTTAAGAAATCGCAACTTGTCTATTGCGTATCTATTATAATTCGGCTCCCAATATATAGCGATGTCTTTCTGAGCAAAAATTGCTTCCTTATCAGCGCTAACCGTTGTCGCTGTTTGTGTGTAAATACCGTTTTCTGTGTTTACACGAAAATACATAAAACCTTCCTTATTTCGATCCGTGGTATAAACCCCATACAATTCATCGCCCACAACATCAATAAACTTCGGTCCATAGGTGCCATTAAACGGATCATAGTCCGAATTATACGGCGTATTCATGCTGATTTTAGTGTTGGTGCCGGTCGCGACGTCGTAGCGGAAAAGCGTATGCGCATCACCTGAATACCCACCACTCGAAACGCTATAAACAATATACTCACCTGTCTTAGAAACAAACCACTGCTCAATGACATTACCTTTGGACTCAATAAGGTTCATACCCGTTCCTGCATTTGTTGCTCGCGAAATGCGCCAAGTGGCTTTAGCGGCGTTCCCTCTCATAGGTTCATAATCCGAAGAGAGAAAATAGACTCTACCGGATGAATCAAACTGTACAGAATCCGATAAGTAATAACCATTGCGCGACCCGCCTTCTGGTCGAAATCCTTGCTCAAACGTAAGAACCGTAGACTGTGTGGTTTCTAAAGTTTTCGCGTCAATAATATCAATAACATATGAGGCGGCATCGCCATCAACGCTACTTAACACATAACTTGCGGTCCCGGAGGGTAATGTGAATATCTCTGTCGCGGGGTCGGTTTCTTCCACTGTTGCTTGATCTTCCTCTGTAACCGTTTCTGCAACCGGCGTTTCCACTGCCTCTGTCACCGTAATATTTTCCACAATATCTGCTACCGCGTCTGCTTCCGTTGTCTCGGTTGCGCTTTTAACGCTATACCCTTGTAAAACAAAAAGGGTTAAAAGAATGGCAAGACCAATAGCAATACCGCCAACGATTGCCACGGCGCCATATAAATGATGTTCTTTAATCATATGTCCTCCTTAAGAAATAAAACTGCTTATTAAATTTTTTGTTGAATAAGTTGTTGAACCATATTAGGGTTCGCTTTGCCTTTGGTTTCTTTCATCACCTGACCCACTAAAAATTGTGTGGCGTTGGTTTTGCCGTTGCGAATCTGTTGCACAATTTCTGGGTTTGCATCCAGTACTTTTTGTACCGCGTCGGAAATTACGGATTCGTCGCTGACCTGTTTTAAATCTAATTTTTCTGCAATCTGTGAGGGGTCTTGACCTTTGTCAAACATTTCTTTCAAAATCGTCTGGCCCGCGCTCGAGTTGATGTCATTATTATACAGCATGACAATAAGTTCTGCCATGTTTTCTGGGGTGATACGAAGATCGTCAAACGTCACCTGCGCTTCATTAATAAGTCGGAAAACCTGGGTTGTGATCCAGCTGACAATCAGCTTAATGACTTTTTTGCGGTCGTTTTCCGCTAAAGTTTGCTGTTTTAGGCGCGAACTTAAGTACTCCAGGGTTTCTGAAACCGTCTCTTCAAAGAAGGTTGCAACACCACGGTTCGCGGTTAACACATCTCCCGATGCCGCATCTATTCCATATTCTTCGCCAAAGCGCTCGCGCATACTATCAGGCAATTCGGGCAAGGCTTTTTTCCAAGCCGCGATTTGTTCGACGGTAAAGGTGAGTATGGGAATGTCTGGCTCCGGGAAATAACGGTAATCCGCAGCGTCTTCTTTCGTGCGCTGCAGCACGGTTTCTTCTTTTGCGTCATCCCATCCGCGCGTGGCATGTTCGGGCGTTTTTCCGTCTTCCCATAATTCTTTTTGCCGCGCGATTTCGTATTGTAGGGCTTTTTCGACAGCCCGAAACGAATTCAGATTTTTGATTTCGGTTTTGGGGTACAATGCTGGGTCACCCATGTGCCGCAATGAAATGTTCGCGTCACAACGCAACTGGCCTTTTTCCATATCGGCATCGGAAACACCCAAATATTGCACCACTTGCTTTAACTCTTCCAAATACGCTTTGGCCTGCGCCGGAGTTTTAATCTGCGGTTCGCTCACAATTTCCATCAATGGCGTGCCGCCGCGATTGTAATCGACTAAACTGTAATCCGCGTTTTCCGGATGCACCAATTTTCCCGCATCTTCTTCTAAATGCAAGCGGGTGATGCCTACGCGGAATCGATCGTCATGCATTTGCACCAACAAATAGCCCTTGCCTCCAATAGGTTCATCGAACTGCGAAATCTGGTAGCCTTTGGGAAGGTCCGGGTAAAAATAATTTTTGCGATCAAACTTGGAGCGCGCAGGGATTTCGCAGTTTAGCGCCAACGCGGTTTTAACGCCCCATTCCACGGCCTGGCCATTTAAGACCGGTAAAGTTCCCGGATGTCCCAAACAGACAGGACAGACATTGGTGTTGGGTACAACATCTTCCGAATCGTTATCGCAAGAACAAAACATCTTTGAAGCAGTCTTCATTTGTACATGCACCTCGAGTCCTATAATGATGTCGTATTTTTCGGATCTCATAATGTTCGATTCTACTCTTTTGGCAGAATTTTTTCAACCTCGGCCCAAAGCTTTTCGTGAATCGCTTCTATACTTTCATTAGCATCTATCGGCAACCAGCCGAATTCTTCGCCTAGCTCATCATGGATTTTAGCAACGCGCTCTGTGAGTTCGTCGTTATTCTCATGCTGATGATTTTCCTCTCGTGACTCTAAGAAACGTTTTCCCCGGAATAAAAACGCCAAATCTTCTTCAAAAAGAAACGTGTTTAGTTCGATCATTAATTTCTTGTCCACACCCGCGCCGATTCCCCATGCTATTCCCGTGCCGCGATAATCTTCAGCAATAACAAATGTTCCGCTATTTAACAATTTGCAAAGTCGTTTTTCTGCCTGCAAACGGTTGATCACCTGCAAAAGTTGGAACTCCCGAACAGAAAATTGATAAGGATTCCCTTCGCGCAAGAAACCATTAAGAAGCTCGCCTGTTGGGGACATTGTACTGACGGGGTACTTCCAATACTCTGCCTTGTGTCCAGATTTTTGCAATCGTTCGATGAGCAACTTTGCTTGCGTCGTCTTGCCTAAATTATTGATTCCGTAAAGGACAATAAATTTGCCGCGTCTCATATAAGAGGGTAATCTTTTTTTAACATCGACAATTTTCCTTCTCGAATAAAATCGGTTTCGACTTTTTTATCGACCTTGGCCGCGGTTTTTTCTTCGCCATTTTCCGCGTGGTATTTTGAGCGCTGTAACCCATGACGAAGCGCGTCACTTTTAGACATGTCTTGAGTCAACTGTTCAAACACCACTTGGCACATACGCTCGCCCGGGTACATGCGCACCACCTGCGTTTGCGTATTGTTCCGCACGGGAATCGTTAAATATCCTTGATAGTGCACATCAATAATACCCGTTAAGTCTACCGAAAGCCCGCGACGATTAAACGATGTGCGCGGATATAAAATGGCCATGATGTCATTGGGCATCGTAATGCGCTCTAACGTCGTCACGATGACATATTCTCCGGGCAGGAGCTCAAAATACTGACCATCGGCGAGGACAACTTTTTCAAACGCATCTTCATTTTTGGATTCCATGTAGTCTACGCGCAATGCAACACGGCCTTCTTTAGTGAGTGCCCAGGTTTTCGGAATGCGAAACGTATACCCCATACGTAAATCCACGGCATGTGGTTGTAATTGGAAACCATCCAATGCCGGGTCAAATTGGAGTTTGCCGGTATGGATGTAATCGAGAATGTCTTTGCGAGTGAGGACAGACATATTTTCAGCAGTCAGCGGTCAGCTGACAGTATTTTCTTAATAGTTTTGAGCGACTGAATACTGACTGCTGCCTGCCCGCCATGACAGGCAAATGGCAGGCGGGTCTACTGACAGCTGATGTTATTCTAACATTTTCTCCAACATTCCGCGAAGTTGGGTAAGAGCTTCATCGCGCGTGTCAAAAATAATGTGGTTTTCTTTTACAACCGCGCCCTTAACGAGCCGTGTCACAACCGCGTCTTTTTCGTACAATAAAATCATAGGCCGCTGATGCATTTTTGCCAGCATCACTTCCATGCCCGTGCCTATGGATTTCGTGCCGACATAGGCCACGAAAATATCCGCTTCCAAAACCGCGTCAATATCTTTTTGGTAAACGTCTTCGGGCGAGACATCGGGGTCTTTTATGGGATCGGTTCCATGAATATGCGCAACATAGGATTTCATACCCAAACTTTCTGCAGTTCGCGCCAGCGCTTCATAAAAATTTTTTAGCGTTTGATCTTCGACGCCGGTTAGTGCGCCAGAAATATAAACTTTTTTTTGTGTTGGCGGTGCGGGCGCTGTTGTCAGATTTTCTTTAATTGCGGCCGCAACTTTTTTGACGTGTGGCAAACTTTCCTCTATCTCTTTTTTTGTCAGTTTATAATCCGAAACCACCCAGTCCCCGTTCACCATCACATGTTGCGGGCGAATGTCAGGAGCGTTGAACACTAAATTTGATCGCACGTCATAGCTCGGGGTAAAGGCCGGAGTATTCGTGTCAAAGAATACAAGATCGGCTTTTTTGCCAATGGCGATTACACCAATATCCGTCCGGCCTAATGCCTTAGCGCCATTGACGGTTGCCATTTTTAATACATCCACATGCGACAACGCGTCAGCCTTATGTTGGTGGCTGGCATGCAATAAAACCGCGGCCTTCATGTCGGATAAAATATTCGAGCTATTATTATTAATGTCGGCATCGGTTCCAAACGCAACATTGATTCCGCGCTTTTGAACTTCGGCAAGAGGTAAAATACCATCAGCGAGTTTGGCATTGGCGACAGGGCAATGCACAATATGCGCACCGCTCTTTTGCAAAACCTCTAACACATCTTCGCGGTCAATCTGCGTCATGTGAACTAACATCACCCGATCACTCAAAAAACCTATGTCCAGATAATGAAGAATCGGATGTAGCCCTCGATTTTGCTGAAAAGCTCTTACCATTGATCGCATTTCGGAAGAATGAATCTGTATGCGCGTTTGATGTTTTTCTGCTAACTCTGTGGCTAGATGAAACAGCGCATCGGAAACACTAAGATCACTCGCAAGGCCAAATAAAACTTCAGTAAGATTGTTATTAAAATCACTTCGCATTTTCTCAAACTCTTCGTGTATCTCGTCGATCGTCATCATGCGCGGCGCCGGGCCCTCTTTCAAATAAATATCCGAATAGCTTTTTGCCAAAAATGTGCGCAATCCCAACTCCTTGGCCGCTCGCGCTTCGCCCACAATATTGCTTGTTAAAACTGTAGCACTGGTAACCCCCGAAAGCATGGTGGATGCCAAACCCAAAAGTGACGTCCAATAACGATCCTCGTCGCTTTTTTTGACGTCGACATGATACA